>JAIRUZ010000010.1 GCA_031254115.1 Streptococcaceae bacterium | reverse complement strand
CTTTTGACGGCGCGCGACAGCGATTTGGATTATGCGACGGGGCTTGATCTTGGGAGCGATGATTATTTTACAAAGCCATTTAGCCCGATGGAGCTCGTGATGCGGGTTAAATCGATTTTCAGGAGGCAAGAATATGAGCGAAAAGCGAATCATTCGACAACCGATTAATTCGTGGCGCGAGTTTTCGATTACGACGCGCCTGCTTTTGGTCAATATCACGATTGTGCTGCTCGCGTTTTTGGGTGTTCTTCTCGTGTTCAACAATCTGATGTCGAGCTATATTTCGCAAGAAGCGAGCCAGCAAATTTCGCACATTGCCTCCATGCAAACGACAAGCAGTAGCTCGCTTCCGAATCTAGACAATGCGCCCGTCGGGCGCTTCAACACGCGCTCGATGGCTTTTGAAATCTCAAACAACTATGCCGTGACCCAAAAATCAAGCATGAGCGGTGTTGAATTGCAGAATGCCACGACGATTGCAACCGCACTAAAAGAAGGACAAGTTGGCTTGTCAAGTCTGAAAAATTACCGTTTACTGGCGAATCATTCAACCTTTTATATTGAAACGGTTGCGGACGGAAAAAATGCGTATTTGCTATATTACACAGACATCACAGGCATTGTCAATTTTTCAAATTCGGTGAATGCTTATCTACTCTGGATTACGCTTGCGGTTTTACTGTTCACGTCGCTCTCACTTTTGTTTGTGACACGGCGCATCACGCGGCCGCTCAGACGCCTAGCTGGATTTGCCAGACGAATTGGTAAAGGTGATTTTAAAGAAGACGAGTCTGATTACCACGGGCGCGAGCTCAAAGTTTTAGCAAGTAATTTGAATGAGGCAGCGGTGCAGCTTGAGCAAAACGATCAGATGCAAAAAACCTTCTTTCAAAATGCGTCCCATGAGCTCAGAACGCCGCTGATGTCCATCAAATCTTACGCAGAGGGCATTACCTACGACGTCATGGCGCCAAAAGACGCGGCAGCCACCATTTTGCGAGAAACAGACAATATGACCGAGCTGGTTGAGGATTTGCTTGCAACGTCGCGCCTTGACGCCCTTTCGCCGACGCAAGCAGATTTGAAAAATTTTGATTTGCGTGAGCTGATGGAAGATGTGCGCCGCGAGCAGCAGGCGCTTGCGGACAAACAAGGTGTCAAATTTGTGACAGATTATCCTAAGAAACCTGTTTTACGGCGGATTGATTATAAGGCGATGCACCGCGCGGTGGCAAATATCATCGCCAATGCGCTGCGTTACGCGACGTCAGAGGTTGTGCTCACGCTTTCGGCGTCGGGTCAGCTGACGATTGCAAATGACGGACCAGCGATTTCTGAAACGGATTTGCCCCATATTTTTGAGCGTTTTTATAAGGGAAATGGTGGTGTGCACGGCATTGGCCTTGCGATTGTAAAAACCGTCATTGAGCAACATAACGCGCATATTTTTGTGACATCTGATAGCGACTGGACTATTTTTGTGATTGACTTTCCAGAAAAAAACTGATATAATCATAAAGTTGCGATAAGCACAAAAAATAAACCGCACTCCGCTGGAGCACTATCAATCAGACTCTAAGATGTGCAAGAAGGAAAACTTATGTCACAAGCACTCATTAGCGAAATTAACGCAGCACAACTCAAGAATGATATTCCAGAGTTCCGTGCAGGCGATACCGTTAAAGTTTATGCAAAAGTCGTCGAAGGAACGCGCGAGCGTGTTCAGATTTTCGAGGGTGTCGTTATTGCGCGCCAAGGCTCAGGCATTTCTGAAACGTATACCGTTCGTAAAATGTCATCTGGCGTCGGCGTTGAGCGTATCTTCCCACTTCACACACCACGTGTTGAGAAAATCGAAGTGACGCGTCACGGCCGTGTGCGTCGTGCAAAATTGTACTACCTGCGCGCACTTCAAGGCAAAGCCGCACGTATTAAAGAAGCACCAAGAAAGTAAGACAAAACGCCCGTTGAGGGCGTTTTTCTTCTGAGAAAACGTCCCAAACAAAAGCGCTCGAGTTTGAGCGCTTTTTCTTATATCGTCAGACATTCTTTTTGACCCATTCGTCGAGTTCTTCCAAATTGTAAGTTTGTTCGGTTTCGTTGGCCACTTTTGAGAGAGGAATGGCAGAAAGAGTAGAGATTAAGGTGCTTTCAATAACATCTAAAGAATCTGTCACGGCACATTTCTGCGCCTTTTCGCCCTCTTTTTTGCCTAAAAATTTGCGGAGAAGTTGCTGGCTCGCAAAGATTCTACCACGGCCTTCAACAGCCACAAAGACATCGTAAAACGTAATCGCATCAAGCGGTTTAGCTAGTGAAAAGCCGCCATATTTACCTGGGACAGAACGAAGCAGCCCCTCATTGACGAGGGATTTAATAATCTTTTTTAGATAAGAGTGCGATACTTCCAAGCGTTCGCTCAAGGCAATTGAGATCATCGTTTTGTTTTCAGGAAGTCGGCTCAGTGTAAGCAAGACATAGACAGACTGTTCCCAGCCAGAAGATAGTTTCATATTGACATTTTCCATTCAAAGTTTTATAATCTGTATAAGAGATAAAAAATAACTCTTATACATCTATTGTGCGTTGTGTTGTTATTATATCTCAAAACATTTAATTTGTAAAGTCTTAGAAAGCGAAACGAATGAAACAAGCAAGGACTTCTAACCGTCTATTTTTAACGAGTATTCTTTTAACGACCATTTTCATGGGCTCCAGTTTTCCAACAGGGAAGTATTTGATTTCTGTGGAATATGTCCCCCCCTTTTTACTTGGAGGCTGGCGTTTTATGATGGCAGGCCTGCTCATGCTTCTTTGGACCTTACTAACGAAGGGAGGGAAAGCAATTCTTCCTACAAGTGAGGAAAAAATAGGAAGAGGTTTCTTGTTGGTGTCAGTGATTGGCTTACTACAGACGACGGGAACGATGGGCTTACTCAATCTTGCGATGGCCGCAGGACTTTCCTCATCCATGTCTTCCATTATCTTATTCACAAATCCTTTATGGCTAGCGTTTCTCGCTCATTTTCTACTCCATGATCGGCTGAATCGCTGGAAAGTTTTTTCTCTTATCTTGGGCATCGTGGGTGTCATAACCTGCTTAGGCTTAGATAAATCGGCCTTTGGTATAGGCGTCTTGTTTGCTTTATTTGGATCGTTATGTTGGTCGGTGAATACTGTCGTAACCAAACGCGTGCCTTTTGATAAGGGCGCTTGGCTCTTTACAGGCTGGCAATTATTAATCGGTGGTGTTCTCATGCTAATCCTCTCATTTTCCATGCATGAAGGCTATCATTTCACAGCTCTGAGTTCTTGGGGCTGGCTCTGGTTTGTGTGGCTGATTTTGCCTGCGTCGGTTGGTTCATTTGGCCTCTGGTTTTCAAGTTTAGACCAGCGCGGCGCAACGACAGCCAGTAGTTTTCTTTTTCTTGTGCCTTTATTTTCAACGATTTTTTCAATCATCGGGCTGCATGAAAAATTTACATTTGGGCTCATTATTGGCGGAATCCTAGTTGTGCTGGCTTTGATTTTAGTCAATCGTAAGGAAGATAAACTAAAGAGTTAAACAGGGGCGCTAAGCAGAGAAGAAAGCTGTCATTTTCTCTATTTAGCAGCTTTGCTTAACACAAAACTAAAATTTTTAAGGAGGCTACTTAAATGGTAGTAAAAATTGGGATCAACGGCTTTGGCCGTATTGGGCGCTTGGCATTACGTCGGGCTCAAAAGGTTGCGGGTGTGGAAATTGTTCACGTGAATGACTTAACAGATCCTGCAATGCTGGCTCACTTGTTGAAATATGACAGTACGCAGGGACGGTTTGATGGCACGGTTGAAGTGGCCGAGGGCGGCTTTAATGTCAATGGAAAATTCATTAAAGTGACGCAGGAGAAAGAGCCAGAAAAGATTGACTGGGCGGCTTCAGGAGTAGAGATTGTGCTTGAGGCAACAGGCTTCTTTGCGACACGTGAAAAAGCGGAGAAGCATTTACATGCGAACGGTGGCGCGAAAAAGGTCATCATCACAGCCCCAGGTGGATCAGATGTCAAAACGGTTGTTTACAATGTCAATCATGAAATTTTAGACGGGACTGAAACGGTGATTAGCCCAGGCTCATGTACGACCAATTGCTTGGCACCGATGGCGAATGCCTTGAATAAAGAATTTGGCCTTGTGGTTGGGACAATGACGACGATTCACTCGTATACGGGCGATCAGATGAGCTTAGATGGCCCTCATCGCAAAGGGGACTTGCGGCGTGCGCGCGCAGCGGCCATTAATACCGTGCCAACAAGTTCAGGTGCAGCCAAGGCCATTGGGCTCGTTCTGCCTGAGTTAGAAGGGCGTTTAAAAGGACACGCGCAACGTGTCGCCACACCAACAGGTTCGTTGACAGAGCTCGTTTCTGTGGTGAAACAGCCTGTCACAGTTGAACAAGTCAATGCGGCGATGAAGAAATATGCGACAGAAAGTTTCGCCTATGAAACAGATGAAATCGTCTCCAGTGACATCATTGGAGATACACATGGCTCGGTCTTTGACGCGACGCAGACAGAGGTCACCAGCTTCGGGGATACTTATCTTGTCAAGACGGTTTCGTGGTATGACAATGAAATGAGCTTTACAGCGCAATTGATTCGCACGCTTGAATATTTTGCGAAGGTAGCAAAATAAGAAAATGAAGGAGCAGCATAGGGAGTATAGTGAACTCAGGGTAAATAAAATGCTGAGGATTTGTTAGTAATTCTTAGCCTATCTGAAACGCCATTTTGGCGTTTTTTTTTGTGGTATAATAGCAAGTAATGATAAATAATTTGGTGATTCTTGAGACTATTTTGTTGACGATTCAGGTGTTTTTGTCGTTGATTATTATTTTTCGGGAGCGAAAAAACACGAGTTCGACATGGGCGTGGTTATTTGTCGTCAATATTATTCCGATTTTTGGGTTTGTTTTGTATTTGCTCATTGGGCACGGCTTTAGAAATCGGAAATTGTTTCATCTGCGGGATTCGCTGAGGCCTTATTATGAGCGGGAAGTCAAGCAGACGGCGCGTGTAATGACTGAGGAGGAGCTGCTCGGGACGTTGACGAAAAATCACGGGGTTGCACAGTTGCTGCATTATTTGTTTGTGAGTGAGGAATCGCTGATTTCGACGAATACGGGCGCGACGCTTTACACGGACGGCCGCGAGAAGTTTGACGCATTGCTTTTTGATATAGCTGCGGCTCGGCATCATATTCATTTGGAGTATTATATTTTCAAGCTTGACGGGATCGGGCGGGAAATTTTAGAGGCGGCAATTGCGGCGCGTAAGCGCGGGGTTGAGGTTCGGATTTTGATTGATGCGTGGGGCTCGCGCACGGTGAAGCTGCGCGATTTTGCACGTTTGACACGGCTTGGTGGTCATGTGTCATTTTTCTTTCCGAGTTTGATTCCTTTGCTTAATCCGCGGTTTAATTACCGTTTGCACCGGAAAATCGCAATTATTGACGGGACGGTCGCGTATACGGGCGGGTTCAATATCGGCGATGAATATGTGACGGTCACGAAAAAGTTTGGGTACTGGCGCGACGCACATCTCAGGGTGACAGGCGATATTGTATACAGTTTGCAGACGCGCTTTTTGATGGATTGGAATTCGCAACGTCACGATGAATTGATTCATCAGATGCAAGATTATTTTCCAGCGTCAATTGATGCGGGGCGTAAGGTGGCGCAGTTTGTCAGCTCGGGGCCAGACGATAAAAAGCAACAAGTGAAGAATGCGTATTTGAAGCTGATTAATTCGGCGGAGCGCGAGATTATTATTCAGACGCCGTATTATATTCCAGACACACCGATTCACGATGCGCTGAAATTGGCGCTGATGTCGGGTGTGCGCGTGCGGCTGATGATTCCAAACAAGCCCGATCACCCCTTTGTGTATTGGGCGACGTATTTTTACAGTGCGTCGCTCGTCAAATACGGTGCGGAAGTTTACACGTATGAGGCGGGTTTTGTTCACTCGAAAATGCTCGTAATGGACGCGGAGGTCACGTCGATGGGGTCGACGAATTTTGATAATCGCAGTTTCCAGCTGGATTTTGAGGGCAATGTGATTTTTTACGACCGGGAAATTTCTGAGAAATTGCGGGCGGATTTTGAGGAAGATGTGAAAGTCTCCAAACAATTGACGCTCGAGCGGTATAATGACCGCAGCTATTGGATTCGCTTTAAAGAAGGACTTGCGCGGCTGATAAGCCCGCTGCTTTGACAAACTGACAAAAATGAAATTACCAGACGAATTTTTAATAAAATATCAAAAGTTGTTGGGCGCGTCGTTTGATGGCTTTTTGGCGAGCTTTGATGCGCCTGCAATTTCGGGTTTTCGCGTCAATCCGCAGAAAAATGCGCCCGATTTGTCAGCTCGAGCAGTTGACAGAATTTCAGAGCTCGGCTTTCAGGGGAAAATTTCGGGAAAATCGCCTACTTTTTTGACGGGCGCGGTTTACTCGCAGGAGCCCGCAGCGCAGCAAGTGGGCGCATTTGCTGAGGAATTTTTGGCAGCTTATGACGCGCCGCGCGTGCTCGATTTGTGTGCGGCGCCAGGCGGTAAGTCCACGCATTTACTGAGTTTATTGTCAGGGCGCGGCGTTCTTGTCAGCAATGAAATTTCAAGCAAACGCGCCAAAATTTTAGTTGAAAATCTGGAGCGCTGGGGCGCAAAAAATAGTGTTATTTTGAATGAAAATCCGGCGCGGCTGGCGCTGACATTTCCCGAATTTTTTGATGTCATCGTCGTCGACGCGCCGTGCTCGGGCGAAGGCATGTTCAGAAAAGACGCCGAGGCGGTCGCGTATTGGTCGCAGGAATATGTCGAGAGTTGCGCGCACCGTCAGCGTGAAATTTTGTCGGAAGCGACTAAAATGCTTGCGCCAGGCGGCGTGTTTGTTTATGCGACGTGCACGTGGGCGCCTGAAGAGGACGAGGCGCAAGTCGCGTGGCTTTCAGAAAATTACGGGCTTGCAGTGCTCAAAATGCAGAAATTTTGGCCCCATGAATTTGCAGGTGAAGGGCAATTTGTCAGCGTGTTAAAAAAAACGCGCGATGTAGAAACGCTGCCGAAACGCCCACACACGCCAAAAATGACGCGACTTGCTAAAGAAAAAGAAGCATACTGGAAAAAATGGGCGCGTGAAAATTTACACGCGACGGCTTTGTCAGCTCTGACAGGGCAATTGCAGACGTTTGGCGACGCGCTTTATCTCTTGCCAGACGGCTTGCCTGATTTATCAGCGCTCAAAATTGCGCGCAACGGCTTGCACCTTGGAACGTTCAAGAAAAATCGCTTTGAACCAAGCCTTGCGCTCGCGCTGTCGTGCGTGAGCTCTGACACGCTGCGCACGCTTGAATTGACAGAAGCGAGCTTTAGCACGTATCTCGCGGGTGAAACGCTGCCAACAGCTGCTCGTGACGGCTGGACGCTCCTCACGATTAACCAAAATCCGCTTGATTTTGCTAAAATAGTCTCAGGAACGATCAAAAATCATTATCCGAAAGGACTGAGAATCAGACGATGAAAATTGAGCATATCGGGCTGATGTGCCGCGATTTGGAGCGCATGCGCGCGTTTTACGAGCGCTGGTTTGGCGCGACGGCTGGCGCAAAATACGAAAATCAGAAAACGACATTTCAGAGCTATTTTTTGACGTTTGAGTCGGGAAGTCGGCTTGAAATTGGCACGCGCTCGGATTTGGCAGATGTAAAATCCGAGCTTGGCTACGCGCATCTTGCGCTGTCACTCGGCTCAAAAGCAGAAGTCGATAGACTGGCCGCGGCGCTTGGCGCTGTGAGTGGACCGAGGACAACGGGCGACGGGTATTATGAGGCGGTAGTGCTTGATCCAGAAGGCAACCAGATTGAGCTGACACTTTAAAAAATGTGATTTTTTCGCAAAATGAAAGGAAATAGTATGAATAAAAAGCTTCAAATTGTTGTCATTACGGGCATGTCGGGATCTGGCATGACGGTCGCTATCCAGAGTTTTGAGGACATGGGCTATTTTACGATTGACAATATGCCGCCTGCGCTGATTTCGCGGTTCGTGGATTTGCTCACGACGGATAATTCAATGATTGAAAAATTTGCGATTGTCATCCGAACGCGCGAGTTTTTCGAGCAGCTCCAGCAAGTCGTCATCGAGCTTTCGGACAATAAATCCGTTGATTTCAAATTGCTTTTTTTGGATACGACAGACGAAGAATTGGTCGCACGCTACAAAGAAACGCGTCGCAGTCATCCGCTTTCAACCGACGGACGCACGATGGACGGCATTTTGCGTGAGCGCGTCATGCTTGATCCGCTAAAGAATTTCAGCCAAAATGTGATTGACACGTCGCATTTGACACCGCGTCAGTTGCGCGCCGAGATTCAAAAAGATTTTGCGAGCTTAGACGATGCGCCCGCATTTCGTATTGAGCTCCTGAGTTTTGGCTACAAATATGGCCTGCCGCTTGATGCAGATTTGGTTTTTGACGTGCGCTTTACGCCAAATCCGCATTATGTGCCAGAGCTTCGCGAGAAAAATGGCACCGATTCGGATGTTTACGACTATGTTATGAATTCAGGCCTTTCAGAAAGTTTTTATGAAAATTTGAGAAAGCTTGTCATGCCGCTGATTCCCGCGTATGAAAAAGAAGGCAAGTCGATACTCACGATTGCTTTTGGCTGCACGGGCGGCCAACATCGTTCGGTCGCATTTGCTGAACGACTTTACAAAGAATTGTCAGCCGGTGACGTGAAAGTCAACATTTCCCACCGTGACAAGGACAAACGAAAAGAAACGGTCAATCGCTCGTGAGTGCGACTTATTCATTTGGCGCGTTACGGTTAAACTATGAAAGCGTCGGTTCTGGCGTGCCTGTCATGATTTTGCACGGGCTTGCGGGGGATTTGCATGCAATGAACTCCATTTTTGAACCCATTTTTGCAGGCAAAAATTATCAGCGGATTTATGTGGATTTGCCTGGCATGGGCGATTCAAATGCGCCGCTTGACTTTGCGTCGTCTGACAGAATTTTGAGCGCGCTTGCGGCGTTTATTTCAGATATTGCCGCAATGAATAATGAAAAAGTGCTGCTGATAGGCTATTCTTATGGTGGTTATCTTGTGCACGCACTGGCTGACAAGCTGCCAGAAAAGTTGTCAGGGCTGATGATGCTTGCGCCAATGCTGATTCCAGAGCACGCAGCGAGAACCTTGCCAGAAAAAGTCGCTTGGCGCCAGTCAGCTGAAAAGAGCGCCGCGGCGCAGTATCTGTCAGCGGGTATAAAAACGGCAAATACAGAATTTTTAGAAAAACTTGCGAAGCATTACGCGCTGAGCGCGCAAACAAATACTATCAGCTGTGAGCTACCAGCTCTAATTTTACTCGGGCGGCAGGATACGGTGGTTGGCTTTTGGAATCAGCAGATGCTTTTGACGGCTTATCCGCGCGCGACGTGGGTGTTGCTTGATGATGCGGGGCATAATCTGCAAATGGAAGTGCCAGAAATTCTGTCAGCGCTGACAGAAAATTGGTTGAAGAGGTGTGAGAGTGAGTGAGAAGAAAAAAATTGTCGTGATTGGTGGCGGGACGGGCATTCCCGTCGTTTTGTCGTCGCTCAGGCACGCAGATGTGGATTTGACGGCGATTGTGACAGTGGCTGACGACGGCGGCTCGTCGGGAAAATTGCGTTCGGCGATTGATATTGCGCCGCCAGGCGATCTTAGAAATGTGCTCATTGCCATGAGCGATTCGCCGAAATTTTATCAAGATGTGTTTCAATATCGCTTTTCAGACGCTGACGGCGCGCTCGCAGGACATCCTCTCGGAAATTTAATCATCGCAGGCATTTCTGAAATGCGCGGCTCAACGTATAATGCCATTCAGATGTTGGCCGAATTTTTCCACGTGCAAGGTCATATTTTTCCAGCGGCCGAAAAAGCACTGACCCTCCACGCGTATTTCAAAGACGGGCACGAAGTTGTTGGCGAGTCGCACATTGCTGGCTATCCAGGCATTATTGACCGCGTGATGGTAACCGAGGGCAATCGTGACGAGATGGCACACGCGTCCAGACGCGTGGTGGACGCAATCATGGCGGCGGATACGATTGTGCTGGGACCTGGCAGCCTTTTCACCAGCATTTTGCCGAATCTCGTCATTCCAGAAATCGGTGACGCGCTCGTGAAAACGCCTGCCAAAATCGTTTATGTGTGCAATCTTATGACGCAGCGTGGCGAGACGGAGCATTTTACGGACGCCATGCACGTTGAGGCGCTGCACAGGCATTTGGCAAAACGTTTTATCGACACCGTTTTGGTCAATATCGAGCCCGTTCCTGCGAGCTACATGAACACGAACAAATTTGATGAATATCTCGTGCAAGTTGAGCATGATTACGCGGGGCTGCTCGCCGAAGATGTCAACGTTATCTCTGCCAATTTTCTCAAATTGCGCGACGGCGGTGCGTTTCACGACGGTGATGCGCTCGCTGCTGAAATTTTGCGCGCATGAGTTTTTCTTCTGAGGTCAAAAATGAGCTTGCACAAATGCCTGCGACAACGGGCACGCTGCTTGCGCTCATTCGCATGAATGGTAGCTTGCTTTTGGGTGTGGATTTGCAGCTCGTGATTGTGACAAGTTCGGCGCGCACGGCACGCGCCATTTACCAAATGTTGCTCGATTTGTATGAAATTCGCGCGGAGGTCACACAAGAAGAGGCGAGTTTGCGAAAGAGTTATCGTGTGCGCGTGTCAGGCGGGCTTTCTGACTTGCTTGATGACCTGCAGCTGACAGATTCGCTACTGCTTGATGACGGCGTGCCACAATTGGTGCTCTCACGCGCGCTTTTTCAGGCAGATTATTTACGTGGCGCATTTTTGTCAGCAGGCAGCGTGTCAAATCCTGAGCGCGCCTACATGCTTGAAATCGTCAGCAAAAACCGCAAACACGCCATTGACTTGCAGATGCTGCTCGTGAATTTTGGGATTCTGTCAGCCCTGACAGAATCTACAAAAGGCTGGATTTTATACCTGTCAAACGCGGCTGTGATTGCTGATTTTCTGACAACAATCGGTGCGACGCACGCGCGGCTAGAATTTGAAGCCGTCAAACTTTTGCGTGAAATGCGCGGCCTTGCTAATCGTCAGGCGAATTTTGAAGCTGCCAATATTACGAAAACCGTTAAGGCAAGTCAAGAAACCATTAAAGCGATTGATGCGCTCATTGCTGCAAATCAACTTCCAGAAACGCTGCTTGACATGGCGACTGCGCGACTTGCACATCCTGAGAGTACGCTCACAGAGCTCGGTGCGCTTGTCAGCCCGCCCTTATCAAAATCAGCCGTCGCAAGACGCTTACGAAAAATAGAAGCATTAGCCCATAAGCTTTCCGAGCGCTGACAGACTTTATTCTTGCAATTTTCATGAAAATACGATATACTGACAACAACGATAGCGCAAATAGCAAAACGCGCAGCCAGAAAGGAGAATCACAGTATGAATACACGTCGTCTTTACCATCACGGACATAGATAGACGTATCTTACTTCGGTATAGATACGTTTTGCGCTCGCTTTTGTATCTATGCCGGTGATTTTCTAAGAAATGCCGGACATCCACCGGCTTTTTTGATACATTGCCTTATATCCTTTGGTATAATTAAGAGAAAGGACTTTTATGTCATATATTTTAAGTATTTTACCGCAGTTGTCGCAAGGTTTTCTAACGACACTTGAAGTGTTTGCGGTGACGCTCGTGCTCTCGCTTCCTCTAGGTTTATTTTTTGGCTTTTTACTTCGTGTGCCACTCGTCAAGCGAATTATGGCGCTTTACGTGTGGGTTATGCGCGGTACGCCGTTGATTTTGCAAATCATTATCATTTATTTCGCATTGCCAAATATCGGTATCACCATGCCGCCTTTTGTAGCTGTGAGTTTTGCCATTACGATGAATTATGCCGCGTATTTTGCTGAGATTTTCCGCGGCGGTTTGCAGTCGATTCCTTTGGGGCAGCTAGATGCTGCGCGCGTGCTCGGTCTCTCAAAATGGGATGCCGCGCGTTTTGTTATTATTCCACAAGCCGTGAGAATCGTGATTCCTTCTGTGATGAACGAAGTGCTCAATCTCTCAAAAGATACTTCGCTCGTGTATATTGTCGGCAGCATCTTTGATTTGATGCAAAATGCGTGGCAAATTCAGCAGCGCGACCCACAGTCTGGTATGATAGCCCTATTCGCCGCGGGTGGCTTTTATCTGATTCTCACGGCGGTCCTCACTTTTCTCGCACATCTTGTCGAGAATGCACTTAATGTTGAGCGCAAAGGCAAACTGAAAGGAGCATCCCATGTTTGAAGTTAAAAATCTTACGAAGAAATTTGGTGCGCGTCAGATTTTCACTGATTTCTCAATGAACGTTCAGGAAAATCAAATTGTTGCTATCGCGGGCCCATCCGGCGGCGGAAAAACAACGCTCTTGCGCATGCTTTCTGGCCTTGAGTCGATAGATAGCGGTACGATTACTTTTCAAGGCAAGGAACTTGCGTTTGACAAAAAATCCGTTCTCTCGCACAGTCCGCTGGGCTACGTTTTTCAGGATTTCCAGCTTTTCCCCAATCTGACGGTCCTTCAAAATCTGACGCTCAGTCCGATTCACATGCAAAAGCGCACGAAAATAGAAGCAACACAAAAAGCGCAGGAATTGCTTGCGTCGCTCAATCTGGAAGGTTTTGGAGACATGTATCCCTTTTCGCTCTCGGGTGGACAAAAGCAGCGCGTGGCGCTTGCGCGTGCGCTCATGGTTGATCCGCAACTCGTCGGTTATGACGAGCCAACAAGCGCATTGGATCCTGAAATGCGCGATCAAGTCGCCGATCTTATCTTAGAAAACAAGAAAATGGGTATCACGCAAATTGTCGTGACGCACGATATGGCATTTGCCGAAAAAATTGCCGATAAAATCGTCAAAGTGGGCACTTAGCCTAGAAAGAAGAAAAAATGAAAAAGCTTAAAAAAATAATTCTTGCAATGGCTGCTCTGATAGCGGTTATCACGCTCGCCGCGTGCTCAGGAAAAACGACAACCAGCAACACATGGGATAAAATCCAAAAAGAAAGCAACAAGACAATCACGATTGGTTTTGATGACACCTTTGCACCCATGGGATTTAAAGACACCAGCGGAAATTTTGTCGGTTTTGACATTGACCTCGCAAATGCCGTTTTCAAAAAATATGGAATCACGGTCAAATGGCAGCCCATTAACTGGTCAATGAAAGAGCAAAATCTCAAAAACGGTCAGATTGACCTTATCTGGAATGGCTATGGCATCACGCCTGAGCGCGAAAAAATTGTTTTATTCTCGAAACCGTATATGTACGACGGGCAAGTGCTCATCACGCCAAAAAGCAGTGGTATCACATCAACTGACGCGATGAAGGGCAAATTGCTTGGCATGCAGTCAGGCTCTTCACAGCTGGATGCGTTCAACGCGCAGCCAAATCTTCTGAAGAACAGTGTCAAAAATAGTCAGCCGTCGCTTTATAATACGTTTGACGCCAGTTTTGCAGATTTGAAAGCGGGGCGTATTCAAGGCATTCTCTCAGACGAAGTTTACGGCGATTATTATCTGACGAAATCAGGCCAAACTGCAAGCTACGCGCTTATTGCGACAAAATATGAGTCGCAAGGTACGGCCGTTGGTGCGCGCCAGTCAGACACTGAGCTGATTGACAAGATTAACACCGCCATCGCTGATTTGCACAAAGACGGCACATTCCAAAAAATCTCTGAAAAATGGTTTAGCAAGGACGTTTACCCAACTAAATAAAGCAAATCGCGCAGATGTGCGATTTTTTAGTTTATATCGTGTTCTTTTGTGCGTTTTTCATATGAAAGTGCTAAAATGGAGACGATAAATAAACAACAGACTGTTGGTTAAAGAAAGGAGATTTATGAATTTTGTTGGTATTGTCGGCACAAATGCAAGTTTTTCGTATAATCGCAAGCTTTTGTGGTATATGAAAAAACATTTTGGTGCCGAGGCAGCTATTGAGATTCATGAAATTGTTGATATTCCGCTGTTTAGCGAGGATATTAAAGAAATCCCTGTCAGCGTGCGTGAGCTTGCGCGTGCGATTGAGGCGAGTGATGGCGTGATTTTTTCCACGCCTGAGTATGATCATTCGATTACAGCAGCGCTCAAATCGCTGATTGAATGGCTCTCGTGGGGCGATTTGCATCCGCTGACAAACACGCCGGTCATGATTGTCGGCGTGTCGCTTGGCAACATGGGAACGATTTTTGCGCAAGAGAATCTGCGACAGATTCTATCAAGCCCAGGCCTTGACGCATTTGTCTTGCCAGGGAATCAATTTTTGCTGGGGCGCGCGGCCGAGGTATTTGATGAAACGGGGGCTCTGACAGAAGCGCGCACGATTGGCTGGTTGGAGCATTGTTTTGCGAGCTTTCAAGCGTACACACAAACGCTCAAACCGTTGCGTGGCGCGGGAGAAGATCGTACATCAAGCGAAAATAAGCCGCTTGCTGCGCAAAAAGTCCTCGAAGCAGGAGACGACTGGAAAATTTTGGACATTGATTTACTGCCAAAAACCGAGAGCGACGCGGATACAGGTGCCTCGCAAAAGGAAGACGAAACAGACGCGGATACGGGCGCAAGCAAACACGAGGAGCCAAAAGTTGCGACGCCATCAGCTGACGCGAATGTCATTGACAGTGGTGAGGGCTGGTGGATTGAGGCAATCAATCTGATTGACGCTGTCAGTGTTGACAGCACGACTGGCGCGTCAAAATCAACACACGGAAAAGTCGCCGAAGCAAGCGAGCAGCCTGACAGCTCGACTGGCGCTTCCAAACATTAAGGAGAAAATATGACCGAACAAAATCAAATTTACAATCCAGAAATCGCCAATCCGCTGACATTTATCGACGAAAATGGAAGTGTCAACTTACCGACGGGACATTTTGACATCAAACTTTTGCGTGCTTTTTTGAACACGATGCCGTTTGAGATTGACCTGATTGACGCAAACGACGAATTTGTTTATTTCACAGACGGCAATGCGCGCATGCATTCACGTTTTACGGATCAACTCGGTAAAAATTTGCTTGATTTGCATCCGTCAGAGCCCGCGCGTATTCGTCCAACGGTGCAGAAAATTTTGGACAGCTTTCATGACGGCAGCGCAAACCACTACGAGCAGTGGTTCCCGATGGGAAATCGCACGTGCTATATCAATTATTACGCGCTGCGCGATCTTGACGGCACGTATCTTGGCTGTATGGAATTTACTGGCGACATCAAGCGTATTCAAGGCATGCGCGGCGTGAGAACTCCGCATAACTCGGATAAAACAGAATAAAAACGAGCAATCTGACAGAAATTGTGTTATAATAATTTCTGTTGATTTTGGGATATAGCCAAGCGGTAAGGCAACGGTCTCTGACTCCGTCATGCGAAAGTTCGAATCTTTCTATCCCAGTAAGTAAATAATACTCTGTCAGAGCTGACAGAGTTTTCTTTTTCAAATTTTTACACATTATTTTTGACAACGCTTTCAAAAAGTGATAGAATGTTTTTATTAAGAGGTGTTACGTAACACCAAAAATAAAAGGAGAAAAAATGATGAAAAAAGGTGTAAAAATTGCGCTGACAGCGGCCACATTGCTGGTCAGTTTTGGACTTCTGAGCGCGTGCTCGAGTTCTGGCAGCGCATCAGGCAAAGAGACCATCGAGGTCTTCTCAACAAAAACGGAAAATTCGGCGACGTTGAAAGAGCTTGCTAAAGAATTTACAAAAGCGAATCCGAATATCACGGTGAATGTCACGGCGCCCGCTGATGGCGGCACAGTATTGAAAACGCGGCTGACAAAAAATAATATTCCCGACGTGATTTCTGGCGGCGGCGACGCAACTTTCCTGCAACTTGAAAAAGCGGGCGTGCTGCTTGATCAGTCCAGCGAAGCGTATGTCAAAAATGTGCAGGAATCTTACATGAAGCAAATGGCGACATTTACGGGAAACAGCAAGGTTTACGGCGTGCCGTACGCGACCAATGCGTCAGGGCTGATTTACAACAAAGACATTTTTGACAAGTACGGCTTGAGCTATCCAAAAACGTGGGACGAGTTCGTCACGGTAAATAGCGAGCTTAAATCAAAAGGTGTCACGCCGCTTGGACTTGATTTTCAGGGCGCTGACAATTGGACGACGATGTGTATCTGGAATTCGATTGCGCCAAGCTTACAGCCGTCAAACTTCGGCGAGGATCGCCTTGCTGGCAAAACAAAATTTGACAGTGCCATGACGCCAGTCGCCCAGAAATTTATTGACGTCATCAAAATGGGCCAGACAAATTATATGGGCACGTCTTACAATGACGGACTTGCAGCGTTTGCGAACGGCAAAACAGCCATGCTGATTAACGGATCGTGGACCATTCCTGTCATTCGTCAGACAAACAAGAGCATCAACTTTGGCATCGTGCCATTTCCTACGACAAATGACACGAGCAAAAATACGCTTTCATCAGGTGTTGACGTGCTGCTTGCCATCGGTAAAACATCGAAACACCAGTCAGCTGATGAAAAATTTGTCAGCTTCATGATGCAAAAGGAAAATGCGACTAAATACATGAACGAACAAGTCGCGTTCTCAGCTGTCACAGGCGTTGAGCAGACAGACCCTGCCATGGTCGCCGCTTCTAAAGAAATCGCCGCAGGTCACGTGTCAGATTTCCCAGATCATCTGTACCCAGCAGGCTTCAACATGGCAAGTTTGCTCTCAGGCCTTGCGCTCAATCAAACCAAAGGCATGAGCAATTCACAAAATATCAGCCAATTTCTGAAAGCCGCCGACCAACAATATGACACGGCAAACGTCAAAAATTAAGTTTTGAATTGAAAGGAGAAGAAGCCAAGCCAATTTACAGTCTCGCTTGGCTTTTGATTATGAATGACAATGAAAAAACGACACAAATTACAGCGAATAGCGCCGAGTTATTTTCTGATGGTAATGCCCCTCGCCGCTCTGTTTTTCCTCTTTCACACAACGCCGTTTTTAGAAGGCATCTTTTACAGTTTCACAAACTGGCAAGGTTTTGGTGATTGGACGTTTGTCGGTCTGGCAAATTATCTACATCTGTTTACCGATCCGCTGATTCTAGGCGCATACGCGTTTACGTTTAAATTTGCACTTGCAGCCACGCTTGCGGTCAATATTCTAAGCTTGTTGCTCGCGCTTGCTCTGAACTCAAAAATCAAATTTCAAGGCTTTTTAAAAGCGACGTATTTCTTACCGTACATGCTCTCAACCTTGATTATTGGCTTTGTTTTCACGTTCATCTTTTCAGATTTATTGCCGCAAATCGGTCAAAGTTTGTCAATCAAGGCGCTTTCGGTTTCGATTCTCGGCACCGACCATGCGTGGATTGGCGTACTGATTGTTACTGTTTGGCAATCGCTCGCGTTCAACACACTGATTTATCTTTCGGGCCTGCAGACGATTGATGGCGATGTCAACGAAGCGGCGTTGCTTGACGGTGCGACGGGCTTCACGAAATTTCGCACGATTACATTTCCGCTCCTTGCGCCATTTTTTACCATTAACATGGTGCTTTCTGTGAAAAATTTCCTCATGGTTTTCGACCAAATCATGGCAATGACAGGCGGCGGCCCAGGAAATTCGACGACCTCAATTTCTGTTTTAATCTATCAAAAAGGTTTTAACGGCGGACAATTTGCGATTCAGTCGGCGAATTCAGTGCTTTTGTTTCTGATTGTCATCGTGATTTCGTTCTTTCAGCTGCGCGTGCTTGAGAAACGGGAGGCAAATTTCTAATGAAAAAATCAACACTCAATCGCACCAATTGGCCTGTGACACTCATTTTGCTGCTTTGCGGCATCGTTGCTATTTTAGGCCCGCTTTATCTCGCTGTTATGGTCGCGCTCAAAACGCCCAATCAGATGACACATGTTCTTGCGTTTCCCACGCACATCCGCTGGGCGAATTTTACAGATGCCATTGCGCTGACAAACTTTGGACAAAATTTTCTCAATACGCTCTTTATTACCGTCGTCAATCTGCTTTTCACGCTTTTCACAAATGCGATGGCTGCGTATGCCATTTCCAGAAATCGCGCGCACAGCAAGCTGTTTAATGCGCTGTATTATTATTTCATCAGCGCGCTGTTCATTCCATTCAACGTTTTGATGTTGCCCCTTGTCAAGCAGGCTTCAGCTTTTCATTTGGACAATATTCTAGGCATCACATTTTTGTACATTGTCTTTGGACTGCCGATGAACACATTTCTCTACACGGGTTTCATCTCGAAAATTCCTGTGGCGCTTGACGAAGCGGCGCTGATGGACGGCGCAACGCCCTTTCAAGTATTTCGCTATATCATTTTTCCGATGCTCAAACCAATGCACGCGACGGTCGCAATTCTGTCATTTATGTGGACGTGGAATGATTTCTTGATGCCGCTGATTTTGCTGTCAGACCCCAACCAGCAGACTCTGCAGCTCTCGCAATACGTCTTTCAAGGGCAGTTTTCAACCAATTACAACCTTGCTTTTGCGAGTTATCTGATGGTCATTTTGCCTGTTTTGATTATTTACATCATTTTCCAGCGATTTATCATTGCGGGAGTGGTTGATGGCGCTGTAAAGTGATAAAATGAGAGAATGACGACGATTAAGCAAGTAGCACGCCATGCGGGAGTGAGTCCCACGACCGTGTCAAATGTTCTCCATGGCCGCAATGGGAAAATTTCGCCCCAAAAGCTGAAAATTGTGCAAGATACGATTGAAAAATATAATTATGCACCCAATATGGGTGCGCGTATTTTGTCGCATGGTCAGTCGCAAATCATTGGTGTGATTACGTTTTACGAGCATCGAAGCGAAGTAAATATCATTCATGACACGTTTCACTCGGAGCTTTTAAGCGCGCTTGAGTCAAAAATTCGTGACAGTCAGCATTATATGATGCTCTATACAGTAAAAAATTACGAAGAATGTATGCGCGTGGTGCAATCGTGGGACATTGATGGTTTGATTGTCGTGGGCACGAGTCCCGCGCAAACCCGGCAAATTGTGAAAAATATGACGTTGCCCGTTGTCTTTATTGACACGTATTTGTACGAGGAAAACGAACCAAATTATTACAATGTCGGGCTGGATGATTTTGGTGGCGCAAAAAATTTGACGCGCTATTTGATTGCGCACGGACACCGCCGCATCGCATTTCTGGCAAATTCGGACAGTATTATCGGCGTGGATTTGGAGCGGCTCAAAGGTTTTGAAGAAGCGCACAGCGAGCAGGGATTGCCGTTTGACGTGACGCATATCATTCCGCTCGATTTTCATGATGACAGTCGCCGAAAAGAGCTGTCAGCGCTGATAGAATCGGGTAGGCTGCTGAGTTTTGATGCGTTATTTTTCGCGTCAGACTATTTGGCAGTTGATAGCATGAACTTTTTACGAGAACATGCGATTTCAACGCCTGACATGATTTCGATTGTGGGCTTTGATGACAGCGTGCTCAGCCGTTTGTCAAATCCCAAGCTGACAACTGTTCAGCAAAATGTCAAAGACAAAGGCGAAAAATCAGTTGATGTGCTTTTATCTGTCATTCAAAAAAATAAAATCAAAGAAAAAAATCTTGTTTTACCCACACAACTGATAAAACGAGAAACAGTGAAGGAAATTTAATATGTTAGAAAAAAAATGGTGGCACGATGTCGTGATGTATCAGATTTACCCGCGCTCTTTTCAAGACTCAAATGGCGACGGTATTGGCGATATTCCAGGGATTATCTCGCGTCTGGACTATCTGTCATCGCTCGGTGTTGGCGGCATTTGGCTCTCGCCAGTGTACGCATCTCCAATGGACGACAATGGTTATGATATCAGTGATTACGAAGCGATTGCGCCGGAATTTGGCACAATGGCGGACATGGAGCAGCTGATAGCCGAAGCGAAAAAGCGCAACATCAGGATTGTGATGGATTTGGTTGTCAATCACACCTCGGACGAGCACGCGTGGTTTATTGAGGCCAGACAGTCAAAAACAAACCAATATCGCGATTTTTATATTTGGCGTGATGAGCCAAATGCGCTCAAATCCACATTTAGCGGCTCTGCTTGGCAATTTGACGCGCTGACAAAGCAATATTATTTGCATTTGTTCAGCAAAAGACAGCCCGATTTGAACTGGGAAAATGAAAATGTTCGTCAGGCGATTTATAAGATGATGAACTTTTGGGTGGACAAAGGAATCGGCGGCTTTCGCATGGATGTGATTGATTTGATTGGCAAATTGCCCGATGCCGAGATTACAGGAAATGGCCCCAAACTTCACGCCTATCTCCAAGAAATGAATGCGGCAGCGCTTGCAGGCCACGATTTGCTGACAGTGGGTGAAACTTGGGAAGCAACGCCCGAGCTCGCGAAGCTCTATTCAAGCCCTGCGCGCCAGGAGCTCTCGATGATTTTCCAGTTTGAGCATATTACGGCCATGTGGCACGAAACCAAGTGGGCAGGCAATTATTTTTCCGTCCCGAAATTTAAGGCAATCATGGGGAAATGGCAGCAGGAATTGTCGGCGGAAAATGGCTGGAATTCGCTTTTCCTCAACAATCACGATCTGCCGCGTGTTCTCTCCGCATGGGGAAATGACAAGGAAAAACGCGTCGAATCAGCGCAGGCTTTCGCCCTTTGTCTTCATTTGCTGCGCGGTACGCCTTATATTTATCAAGGCGAGGAAATCGGCATGACGAACTGCCCAGTCACAACGCTTGCGGAAGTTGACGATATTGAGTCAAGAAATTGGGCAAATGATGCACTGAAAACAGGGCATACGCAAGAAGAAGTTATCGCTGGCATCAATGCCGTTGGTCGCGACAATGCCAGAACGCCCATGCAATGGGATGCTACAGATAATGCAGGCTTTACCTCTGGCACGCCTTGGTTGCCCGTGAATGCGAATTATAAACGAATAAACGCCGCACAAAAAGGATCCATTTTTGAAACCTATCAAAAACTCATCGCGCTCCGCAAAGAAAATGACTGGATAAAATACGGCGATTTTGAGCCTGTTACCTCTGAAGCAACCGTTTTTGCGTATTTGAGAACTTACCAAGAAAAAAAATACCTCATCGTCGCAAATCTCTCCGATGAAACGAGCCATTTTAGCAGTTCTTACAAAAATAGACAAACGCTTATTGGCGCGGCTCCTGAAAGCTTAAATGCTGCAGTCCTAGCGCCCTGGCAGGCCTTTGCGTGTGAAGTAGAAGTAGGCTAAAAAAGAATGACATTATTTTTGACAACGCTTACAAAAAGTGATAGAATAATTTTAGGAGCTAGTTAGTTCAATTAGCTGCGCTGGGCGAAAGTCCCAAAAAGCCAAAAGGGGTACCCCTTTTCTGTTGTCCACAGGACAACAGAAACAATAACTGTCATCAAAGGTGCAATAGACTGATTCACCCAAAAAGCTGTAGGAAATATATTTATGAAACTCAACAAAAAAATTGCTTTCCTGAGTATGACTGCGCTTGCTGTGCTAACGCTTGCCGCGTGCTCATCAAGCAAGACTACAAGCTCCAGCGCATCCTCGAGCGATGCTTCAAGCGTCAAAGGGGACATTACACTTTGGGTAGATCCAGCCAATGTCGCCTCGTACAAGACACTTGTTGCCTCATTTGAAAAAGAATACACAAACGTCAATGTTAAATTAACTCAATCGCCTACAGGTTCTGCTAACGCGAAAACAGATATTGCAAAGGATCCTTCAAAGGCAGCCGACGTCTTCAAAGTGCCAAATGATCAGCTCGGCGCTCTTGCAAATGCGGGCTACATCAATCCTTTGTCTCCTGACGCGACAAATTGGGTGAAGACAAATGATATTGATATTGCTGGGCAAGCCGTCTCTTGGCAAGGAAAATACTACGCGTATCCGCAAGATCAACAGTCCAATGTCATTTTCTACAACAAAGATAAATTCCAGCAAGCTCCAGCTTCATGGTCACAATTTACAGCAACAACGGCTATCGGTACAGACTTTACGAACTCGTACAACTGGTACCCTGCTTTCCTCTCAAATGGCTCTGTGCTCTATGGTAAGGACGGCGAAACGCTTGATGGAACAGATGCCAATAAAGTCGGTGGCGTTGAAACGATGACTTGGTTTGCAAAACAGAAGACAAACACAGGAGTTGTGAACTCTAAGACAGCGTTATTGAATGATTTCCAATCAGGTAAAACGTCAGCTGTTCTTGACGGACCGTGGGATGCAGCTAATATCAAAAAATTCCTTGGCGATAAGATGGGTGTAACAACGCTTCCAAAAATTGACTTTGGCTCAGGTGAGAAACAAATGCAAGCTTTCTCAGGCGTTGGAACACTTGCCGTCAACTCACAATCTAAATATCAAAAAGCAGCTTCGGCTTTGGCTGAATATTTATCAAATGCAGACTCTCAAAAAGCACTTTATACGGCTAATGCAGCTATTCCTGTTGCAAAATCTCTTCAAACAGATTCTACAATTAAGGCTGATCCAGTTGCGACAGCTGTCATCAATCAAGTGACAAAAGATACATTGATGCCAAAACGTCCCGAAATGGCAACATTCTGGACGCTTGCAGCTCCTATGATTAGCAATACTTATGAAGGCAAAATCCCCGCTTCAGACTATCAGAAGCAATTGGATACATTTGTAACATCTATTTCAAAAGCGGCAAAATAATAGACTTGTTTCATAACCCGCTTTGCTTTTGAAGACCAATCTAGCTTTGCGTTTATTTACTCGGCGCGTGCGCCGAGCGTGAAAGCGAGTTGGGCGAAAAAGCAGGGTTATGAAACAGATTCAATCAAATGATATTTCAAAAAGGGGTTGGGCTTACACAGCCTAATCTCTTTTGATTTTAGAAAGGTTTCTGATGTTTAAAAAAAAGCATGTCAAGCCAGAAGCAACTTTTGGCGAAGTCTTTAAACAGGGTGATTTAGCGACGAAGCTCAGCTTTTTCCTGATGGGAATAGCGCAACTGAAAAATAAACAAGGACTCAAAGGGCTCGTATTTCTGGCGACTGAAATTATATTTCTTCTTTGGCTTATTTCGAGCGGATTAGTGGCGATTAGCTTACTTGGAAATCTTGGTGCAGTGAAGACAAAGCAAGTTGTTTTTGACGAGGCACAAGGCGTTTATGTCACAAAATTACCTGATAATTCAATGATTATCCTGCTTTTTGGGGTCATTGCGCTGCTCAGTATTATAATGATGGTTATTCTCTACAGAGTTGCCTTGCGCTCAACACGCCATCTCTATGTGCTCAATCGGGACGGCAAACACATTCCGACGACGATGGAAGATTTAGCGTCGTTGCTTGATAAGCGTTTGCACGCGACTTTGATGTTGGTGCCTTTGTTGGGGATCCTCGTCTTTACGGTGGCGCCGCTTTTCTTCATGGTAGCTTTGGCTTTCACAAATTATAGCGGGCAGCACGGGATTGGCTTTTCTTGGACGGGGCTTCAAGCCTTTGGGCAAATTTTCTCGGGGGATTATGCGGCTGCTTTTATGCCCATTATTTTATGGACGTTAATCTGGGCGATTTGTGCAACGTCGACAACTTTCTTGTTTGGCGTTTTACTTGCTATGCTGATTGAGTCAAAAGGCATTAAATTTAAGGCTTTTTGGCGGACTTTGTTTGTCATCGTGTTTGCCATTCCGCAATTTGTGTCGCTTCTTATGATGAGCCAAATGTTGGATGATTCAGGTCCTGTCAATACGTTTTTGCTCAGTCATCATCTGATTGCATCAAAAATTCCATTTCTGACGGATCCAATTTTTGCGAAAATAACGGTTATCGGCGTGAATATGTGGATTGGTATTCCCGTGTCGATGCTGATTACGACTGCGATTATTCAAAATCTGCCGCAGGATCAAATTGAAGCCGCGCGGATTGACGGGGCGTCTATTTTCCAGATTTTCCGCAATATCACATTCCCGCAAATTCTCTTTGTCATGATGCCGTCGCTCATACAACAATTTATCGGGAATATCAATAATTTTGGCGTTATTTTTCTGCTAACAGGTGGCGGTCCCAATACAGACTCGACGCTTGCGAATGTACAAGCGGGAACGACAGACTTGCTGATTACGTGGCTCTACAAGTTGAATATGAACTCGTACAGCTATAATGTCGCTTCGGCAATCGGCATTGTCATGTTTATTTTGACGGCAACTTTCTCGCTGATTGCTTATCGTCGTACAAATACGTTTAAGGAGGCCTAAATGAAATCATATAAACGTCAGCGCCAACTCTCGCTTGTCGGCCGCTATATTCTTCTTGCCGTTCTTGCTCTTATCTGGATTGCGCCTGTTTGTTGGATTGTTTTGGCGAGTTTTAATGATACGAGTACGGGATTTATCTCAACTTTTTGGCCGCAAAATTGGACGCTTCAGAATTACGTTAAAATTTTCAATAATCCGATTTTCCCATACGGAAATTGGCTGCTAAATACGTTTGTGATTGCGCTTGTTGTGACGGTTGTCAATACACTCATCACAACGGTCATGTCGTTTGTCTTGTCGCGTTTGCGCTTTAAACTTCGCAAGCCGTTCTTGCAATTTGCCTTGATTATCGGCATGTTTCCAGGGATTATGGCGATGATGGCGCTGTATTATATTCTGAATTCCTTTCATATGACAAATCTTGTTGGGCTGACACTAGTTTATGTTGGCGGATCAGGGCTCGGTTTTTATATTTTTAAAGGCTTTCTGGACACGATTCCTGTGTCCATTGATGAAGCGGCTGTTATTGATGGGGCAACGAAATGGCAAGTGTTCACACATATCACGCTGCCTTTATCACGTCCGATGATTGTTTACACGTCGCTCACGGCTTTTATGGGGCCGTGGCTTGATTTCTTGTTTGCGTCAGTTATCTTGGGCAATGGCTCGCCGAATCAGCGCACGATTGCTTACGGCTTATACAATATGATGACGACATCGCGCGGCTCTGCGGCCGCAAATTTCCCGCAATTTATTGCAGGCTGTGTGATTATTGCGGTGCCGATTACGGTCTTGTTTATCATTATGCAAAAGTTTTACGTGAGTGGTATTACAGCAGGAGCGGACAAAGGATAAGTAAATTTATAAGCAAATTTAATGAAGAGCATAAGAAAAAAATAATCACAACTTATGAAAGGCGTGTTTTTGACGAACCGCGCATTGTGTCTCTTTTGGCGGCTGAAAATGCGTGTTCTATTTCTTCCATTTATCGGTTATTGAAGCATGCGGGCGTTTTTAAGACGCAATGGGAAATCACAAATGAGCGAAAAAGACGCGTTGTTGACGCTTTTGAAAAGCAAATCGACCATGAGGATAAATTACTTGAAAAGTTAAGTCAAGAATTTCATCAGTCGACAGCGAGTATACGTTTGATTTTGACGCAGGCAGGTGTGTACAAGAAGCTTCGGCACAAATTTGCCGTCCAAAAAGAGAAGATTGCGAGAGACTATCTAGCGCGTGTGGCAAATGAAAAAAATATTATTGTAAAATTGGCTGTGGAATACAGATGTCCGATTTCTGTCATTTACAATGCGCTTTATGAGAAAAAAATTCAGGTGCCTTCAAAACGAGAAATAGAGGTGTGTTGTAAAGATAAGCAAGAAGTAGAGCCCGTGAAATCGGGCGGCTCATCTGGTTACACGTCGCTAAAGAGCGCGGGCGCGATTCACAAACCAAAGGGAGTTGAAGAAGCTCATAAGCAGCAACTACTTGCAGCTTATGAAAGGCGCCGAGAGGATGGTTACCGAATCATTGCTGATTTGGCAAAGGAATTTGGACTTCCTGTCTCAAGCGTGAGAAATTTTTTGAAACTTTCAGGGGTTTATCAATCGCCTAGAAAATAAGTAAAAAACCTTTCGGACAATGACGTTCGCAAGGTTTTTTAATTTTTAGCGCATGGTCGGGAAGAGCAGAACGTCGCGAATACTTGTTGTGCCCGTGAAGAGCATGACAAGACGATCAATGCCGATGCCGAGTCCGCCAGTTGGCGGCATGCCGTGTTCAAGCGCCTCGACGTAATCGTAATCTACGCCCGTGGCTTCGTCGTCGCCGAGCTCTTTGTCTTTGGCTTGGGCTTCAAAACGCGCGAGCTGATCAATGGGGTCATTTAGCTCGCTGAACGCATTGGCGTATTCGTGTCTCGCGATGAAAAGCTCAAAGCGTTGCGTGAAGCGCGGGTCATTGTCGTCCATTTTTGCAAGTGGTGAAATTTCTTTCGGATGACCATAAACAAATGTAGGTTGAATGAGCGTTTCTTCGACAAAATTTTCAAAGAATTCGTTGATAATATGGCCAACGGTGTGGTGGTGAGCTTCAAGGCGCACGCCTTTGTCAGCTGCGAGTTGTGAGGCTTCGTCAAAGGTCATTGGCTGCCAGAAATCGACGCCCGTACGCTCCTTGATGAGGTCGACCATATGTGCACGGGCGAAAGGCTCACCGATTGCAATTTCATTTCCGTCAAAGCTGACAGTTTTTGTGTGCACGATATTTTCTGCGACGGCGTGGAAAACGCCTTCGGTCAGATCCATAATGTCGCCAAGGTCAGCGTACGCTTCATAGCTTTCCATTGTTGTAAACTCAGGATTGTGCGTCAAGTCCATGCCTTCATTTCGGAAAACGCGGCCGATTTCGTAAACGCGCTCCATGCCGCCGACAATCAAGCGTTTCAGATGAAGCTCGGTTGCAATGCGCAGTGCCATGTCAATGTCAAGCGTGTTGTGATGCGTGTAGAATGGCCGAGCTGCAGCGCCGCCCGCTTCATTTTGCAAGATTGGCGTTTCGACTTCGATGTAACCACGTGCGTCCATAAAACGGCGAATCTCGCTGATGATGTGGCTGCGCGTGATGAAACGCTCAAAACTCTCGCGATTGCTGATGAGATCAAGATAACGCTTGCGATAGCGCGTTTCGGTGTCTGTTAGCCCGTGAAATTTCTCGGGCAATGGACGCAGCGCTTTGGATAAATGCGTCAGTTGCGTCGCTTTGATGGACAATTCGCCCGTGTCAGTCTTCATGATTTCGCCTTCGACGCCCAAGAAATCGCCCAAATCAGCTTTCTTGAAAATCTCGTAATTTTCCTCGCCGACGGCATCTTTACGCACGTAAATCTGAATTTGTCCCTCGCGGTCTTGCAAATGCGCGAAACCAACTTTTCCCTTACCGCGCTTTGTCATGATACGCCCAGCAATCGTTGCTGTCAGCGCTGACAGCTCGAGTTCTTCCTTGTTTTTCGCGTCAAATTCTGCGTGCAAGTCGCCCGAGCTGTGCGTGCGCACGAAACGCTGACCAAATGGGTCAATTCCTGCCGCACGAAGCGCCTCCATCTTCTCGCGGCGCACTTTCATCTGGTCGTTTAATTCTTCGATAATTTCTGGCATTTTCTTCCTCTTAAAAATTTTGTTCTTGACAATTTTATCACAAAATCTGTTATTATATTTACTATGACTATTGAATACAGTGAAATTCTCGTTCGTTACGGCGAGCTTTCGACAAAAGGGAAAAATCGCAAGACATTTATTCATCAGCTGGCAAAAAATATGACGTCAGCGCTGACAGATTTGGACGTTCGCGTCAAAGCGACGCGTGATCACGCGCATATTTTGCTCCGTGGCGCAGATTATGAGCTGGTAGCTGAGCGGCTCGCGAAAATTTTTGGCATTGTCAATTTTTCGCCGGCTGTCAGCGCTGACAGAAGTTTGGACACGCTGCGCACGACTGCGCAGCAGCTGATGGCGCGTGTTTACAAGGCCGGCATGACGTTTAAAGTGCAATCGCGCCGCGCCGATCACACCTTTGAACTTGACTCAACAGAGCTCAATCAATTTGTCGGCGACGCGATTTTTGACGCGTTTGATTATGCGAAAGTTCAGATGAAACAGCCAGACGTGACTTTGCGCGTTGAGGTGCGTGAAGACGCGATTTATCTGTCAGTTGAGACTATTAAAGGCGCGGGCGGGCTGCCCGTTGGCACCGCGGGGCGCGGCATGCTCATGCTGTCTGGCGGTATTGATTCGCCCGTGGCGGGTTATCTCGCGCTCAAGCGCGGCGTGGACATTGAGGCCGTGCATTTTGCGAGCCCACCTTACACATCGCCTGGCGCCCTGAAAAAAGCGAGAGATTTAACCGCGAAATTAACCGCATTTGGCGGCAGCATTCAATTTATCGAAGTTCCTTTTACCGAAATCCAAGAAGAAATCCGCGACAAGGCGCCGCAGGAATATCTGATGACTCTGACGCGCCGATTTATGCTGCGCATCACGGACGAAATCCGCAAAATTCGTCATGGTAAAATCATCATCAACGGCGAATCGCTCGGGCAAGTGGCCTCACAAACGCTCGGCTCGATGGAAGTGATCAATGCCGTGACAACCACGCCAATTATTCGCCCCGTTGTCACGATGGACAAGCTTGAAATCATTGACATTGCCGAAAAAATCGACACGTTCAATCTGTCAATTTTACCGTTTGAAGACTGCTGCACGATTTTTGCGCCGCCCAATCCAAAAACCAATCCGAAGCTCGACAAAGCCGAGTTTTATGAATCAAAACTTGACATCGAAGGCCTTGTCAGCCGCGCCGTAGCAGGAATTAAAGTCGACAAAATTTCTGTCAGCGCTGACGATGCGCAAAATCAGGAGTTTGACGATCTCCTTTAAAATTTTAGAAAGGAATTTCATGTCAAATCAACTTAAAGCCCTTATCTCGCTTGGTATTTTCACCTTTATGGGCGTGCTCGATGGGACGATTGTTAAAATGGCTTTGACTAAATACAATGTTTTAGTCAAATTAAAAACGCCATACTATTTTCGTTTGGTCGTTAGACACTTCTATATGATCTACTAGTTGTCTTACAATCTTTTTCTGAGTTGCTTCGTCATAAGTCCTGATTGGATTTCCTATTGATGACAAGACTTCTTTTGCGGTTTTGTAATTATCGTCTGACTTTAGACTTTCTTTTAACTTGTCAATTTTTGTTAAGCAGGATTCTCTTTCTTCGTTCAAAGTTCCTTTTCTTTTATCAAAAATATCTCGCTCAATTTTAGCATCAAGATAGAGGTCAACAAGAAGCTCTGTTTTTTTGTCAATATCTCCGATTTTATCCTCAATTATTTTGATGTCATTTTCTATTGATTCATTGTCGTTATTTTTCTCAATCATTTCTGGATTACGTCGCAAAACTTCCACCCATTCAAGGATTTCGGATTCAATCGGTTCTCGCATGTGAGATTTTCCGTTACAGCTCTCTGCTTGCCAATATCCTTGGAGGCTTGACTTTGGCATAGTGCTTACGCATTTATAAGAAATTGACCGTGTGCCGTCTGTTCTTAGTTGATTGCTAAAAAGTTTGAGAGCTGCGCCGCAGATTCCGCACCTTAACAGTCCTGACAGCATATATTTTGATTGCCATGGTCTACCTGTGTTACCTTTTGAATAAGCCTCTTGTTGTTTAATTTTCATGATTTCTTGGACTTTTTCCCACATTTCAAGCGTGATAATTGGCGCGTGATTGCCTTTGTAACGCTCGCCACGGTGGTAGTTGTAGCCCGCGTAAATAGAATTATGAAGCACATTCTTAACTGTTTGAGGTACCCAAAGTTTCTCTTTTCCGATATGCCCTTCCGCATTGAGCTTTCTTGCGATACCGTCAAGCGTTCCGCCTGCTAAGTAGGTTTCAAAAACATCTCTAATAATCAT
>JAIRUZ010000043.1 GCA_031254115.1 Streptococcaceae bacterium | reverse complement strand
TCAGGTGATTTTTTAAAGCTTGAAAAATAAGGAATTTCTGTTTCATCTAGCGTCATCAAAACACTCTCGAAAAGCATGATTTGCCCATTTTGAGACAATTCAATTTTTCCTTTAGACTTGTATTCTTTATCAAAATAATAGGGCAAACGTTTAAAACGCGTCACAACAAAATCAAATAAGGCTGTGTAACAGTCTTTTGAAAGTTCTTTGATCAACGTTTTTTCTTTTTCAAAAGAGAGCGACGACGGTACAATATAATACACTTTTTTGTCAGCTGACAAAGCCTGTTTGACTTCATTTAACAAGAGTTCTTCTAAATTGCCCGTAATTTTTGTCGTGAGAATCCGCATGATTTTATTATAACAAAAAAGGCCCGAAGGTCTTTAAATTTTTTTAATTTGTGCGAATGGGCGTGATAAGTTGAATAAAATTGGCGCCTTCTTCTTTTGGAAGTATAATAAATGGCCTGACATTTGAGATAAATCTGAATCTTACCGTGGGTTCTTTGACAACTTTGAGCGCATCAATGATAAATTGTGGATTAAAACTAATGTCTAAATTAGCGCCATTTTTTTCTAACACGTTGAGTTCCTCGTAAGAAGAGCCAATTTCAGGGGAATTGACAGACAAAATATCTTTGTCATCGCTGACAGAAAGCTTGACCGTTCCATTTTGCATACCGGCCGTCAGCAAACGCGCACGATTCATCGCGTGAAGCAATTCAGAAACATCAAATTCTAAGTCAAGTGAATAAAAGACATCTTCTGGAATCAAACGATCCGTGTCTGGATAAGCACCTTCAATTAAGCGACTGTAAAAATTGATTGTTTCTGTTTTAAATAAGACACTCGTCGACGTCAAATAAATGGACACTTTTTCCTCATCGTCAGAGAAAATATTGCCAAAGCCGCTGACCGCACGATTTGGAATAACAACCTCAAAGTCTTCTCCAAAGCTCTCAAGACGCGTCTCACGACGGCTCAGACGATGTGAATCCGTTGCGACCACCACCAAAATTTGATGCTCAATGAGCATCATATGAACGCCTGTCAGCACAGGACGCGATTCTTGCGTTGAAGCAGCAAATGCAACTTCATTAAAAATCTGCTTTAATTTACCAATTTCAATTTTTGCAAACGGCGCAGATTGTATGGTTTCAATGCGCGGATAAAGGTCGGCATCTTGCCCTTTAAGCGTAATTTCAGATTTTCCTGAACGCAAGAGCACCTGATGATTTTCCATTTCTTCAAGCTCAAAAGTGACATCTGGCAGCTGTGAAATGACTGAGTCAAAGAAAATAGCTTCAAGCAAAATGCTGCCCTCAGATTCAATCAGCATGCCCAAATCTTTATCATCAACAGGCAACATTTTAACAATCGAAGTCTGACCATTTGAAGCTGTCAGCTCAATGCCTTTTGCCGTGACAACAATCTTAAATTTTGACAGCGCAGGAATTGCAATTTTTGAACCAATCGCTTGTTTGGCCACTCTGAGATTTGAGAGAAAGGCGCTTTTGTTAATCGTAAATTTTATCATAAGAATTCCTTTATTTATTATAAATAATAAAATAGTAGTAGTAGAAGCTGTGTAAATGAGGAGAACTTTTACCTGTTTGTATTTATTATAACGAATTTTGTCGTTTTTTACTGTGCAAAAGTTGGGAAAAATAACTGGAAAAGTTTACTCGAGTTTTCGCTTCAGATGATCAATGTCACGCTGGGTATCATTGTCATTCTTCATTTTTTCTGTGACCTGCCGAACCGCATACATCACGGTTGTGTGGTCCCGATTTCCAAACTCTTTGCCAATCGCTGGAAGTGATGTTCCAAGCAATTCGCGAATCAAATACATCGCGATTTGGCGAGCTGCCACAATTTCCTTTTGCCGTTTGGGTCCTGTCAGGTCTGACAGAGGCAGATGAAAGTATTTTGCAGTCTCATCTTTGATGCGTGTAATTGTCAAATTAGAGCGGCGTGTATGGACTTGTGAGACTTTTAAAGCTTCAAGTGCGTGCTCTGCTGTTTCAATGTCAACAATATTTTTATGTTGCATTTTAGCGCTAAAGACGACCTGATTAAGCGTTCCTTCAAGTTCGCGCACATTGGAGTTGACCTGCCCTGCGATATAAGAAATTGTTTCTTCAGGAATCGTGACATCAATTGTATCGGCCTTATTTTTCAAAATACCCATACGTGTCTCATAATCTGGCGCCGTGATTTGAATGGGCTGTGTGCCCCATGTGAACCGCGTAATCAAACGTTCAGGCAAATCATTGAGTTCACTAATGGGTCGGTCAGACGTGAGAACCACACGGGCTTCCTTGTCTTCAATCAACGTGCGAATCGTTTGGAAAAACTCATTAATAGAGCCTTCTTTTCCGACAAAAAATTGAACGTCATCAATTAGCAATAAATCCACATCCCGATATTTGTGAATGAAAAGCTCCATTTGATTTTGCCGACTCATATTGACATAATCCGTTACAAAAGATTCTGTCGGGCAATAAAGCACGCTTTTCGTGGGATGATAACTGAGCCATTTATTACCCAGCGCATGCAATAAGTGCGTTTTTCCGAGCCCCGAAGAAGCATAAATCAGAACAGGATTGTAAAGTGTGTTGTCTTGCGTGATTGCAATGGCTTCAACCATCGCTTGAGCGAGCCGATTTTGCTCTCCCACAACAAAATTATCAAAGGTGTATTTTTTCTTAAGATTGGTTGGAAATTGGTATTTTCGGTCTGAATCAGGACCCAAAAATTGCACATAATCGGTATTTTCTTTCTCAAATTCCTGGCGTTCGGCGTCTGAAAGCTCGTTTTCTTGAATAATGGCGTATTGCAAAACATCTCCATAAATTTCGAGCGCAGAAACAGCGACCATGTCGGTTTGTTTTTGCCACCAAAGCTTGTGAAATTCGCTGTTGACAAGGATGCGTGCATGATTACCATCCACTGAAATCAATTTAGCGGGCATCACAAATGTGTCATAAAGCTGCCTGGTGAGTGCTGCTTTCGCATTTTCGTTTAATGTATTCCAAAAATGTTTGTCAATTTCTCGAAGTGCCATCTTATTCTCCTTTCTTTAATGTTCTATAAATAAAATAAGTACGTGTAAGAAAAGTATAACAGAAAATAAAAAAATTATCAACAGATAATTTAAAAAATAAAATAAGTTTTACACAAGTTAATACACAAGTGGAAAATTTTTAGTCATTTTGTGTATTTCTTTTGTGAATTCACAAAAACAAAAGGTATTAAGAACTTGTATAATCCTATCTCTTTAGAATTCACAAAACACTGGAAAACAATAAAAAATAGAATAAAATGTGGAAAACATTATTTTTTAAGACGAGAAATAAGGCCTTCAAGCTCGTCTAATGTGTTAAACGACAGAGAAATTTTTCCTGAAAATTGAGAATTGGTAGAGATTTTAACAACATTTCCGAGAATTTGTTTGAGTTTTTCTTCCGTTTCTTCTACATAAAGAAGTTGATTATTTTTGGAAATGTGCGAGCTGACAGCTGTTTCAGACTTTTTGTCAGCTGTCACACGTTTTTCAACAGCCCTGACAGACAAATTTTTCTTGATAATTTCGCGTGCCAGCTCAATCTGTGAAATTTCAGTTTCAAGCGCAAGAAGGGCGCGTGCATGCCCTAGAGAAAGTTTTTCAGTTTCAATCAGGTAAAGAATTTCTTGCGGCAATTTTAAAATTCGGATATTATTGGTTACATAACTGCGTGATTTTCCGAGAATTTTGGCAATTTCAGCGTGTGTAAGGCCGCTATTTGTCAGGTGTTTCAGACTTTTTGCTTCTTCAAGCGGATTGAGATTTTCCCGCTGCAAATTCTCAAGAATCGAGAGCGTCATCATTTCTTTATCGCTATAATCGCGAATGACCGCAGGAATTTCTGTCAGCCCCGCTTTTTGGCTCGCTAAAAAACGCCGCTCACCAGCGAGTAATTCATAACCTGTCAGCGCTGACGGACGCACGATGATAGGCTGCAAAATGCCATTTTCAAGAATACTATCAGCCAGTTCGCGTAATTTCTCTTCGTCAAAGATGAGTCTTGGCTGATAGGGATTTCTGACAATTTCTGTCAGTTTAAGATTGCTTATTTTTTCTGTCATTGATCCATTTAAGACGCTCGTGGAGCGCTTTTTCATAACGTCCTGTGTCATCAGGCTTGAAATAATCTGCGTTTATCAGTTGATCAGGTAAATACTGCTGATTGACCCAATGCTCAGGAAAACTGTGTGCATATTTGTAACCTTCGCTGCGCCCGAGTTTTTTTGCCCCTGAATAATGCCCATCCTGCAAATGTGCGGGAACAGGCAAATTGCCAAATTTGGGTAAATCGTCAAGCGCCTTGTCCATAGCGATATAGGCTGCATTTGACTTGGGCGATAAAGCTAAATCAATCACAATATTACCAATCAAAATACGCGCCTCAGGAAAGCCAATGCGCTCGGCCGCCTGAAGCGCGGTCACTGTATGAATCTGCGCATCTGGGTTGGCAAGACCAATATCCTCATAGGCAATGACAGTCAGGCGCCTTGAGAGCGACACTAAATCACCACCTTCTACCAAACGCGCAGCATAGTGTAAACTTGCATTGACATCTGATCCGCGAATTGATTTTTGAAGCGCCGAGAGTAAGTTATAGTGCGCATCGCCATCTTTATCAAATGTTGCAGCCTTGAGTTGCAGTGAATTTTCCATATCATCCAACGTGACGTGGTGGTTTGTGGAAGAAAGAACAGCTAGCTCTAGCGCATTGTAAACGGCACGTAAATCACCGTTTGAACGACTTGACAGAAACTGTAAAGCAGCGTTGTCAAGCGTGACGGGAAACGCAAAACCACGCTCTTTATCCTGTAAAGCCAAGTTGACAGCTTGCTGTAAATCTGTCAATGCAAGTGGCTCTAATTCAAAAATTTGCACACGTGAGCGAATGGCTGGAACGACCGAAAAATAAGGATTTTCAGTCGTTGCGCCAATCAAAATAAGCTGGCCATTTTCAAGTAAAGGCAAGAGAAAATCTTGTTTGGGCTTGTCAAGGCGATGAATTTCATCAAGAAGCAGCACGAGCTGTCCTGAAAATTTAGCTTCCTCGGCATATTCTTGGAGTTGCTTTTTGGTGTCAGTGGTTGCATTGAATACACGAAAAGCTGCGCCCGTTGTGCCTGCAATTGCAGAGGCAATGGATGTTTTTCCAATTCCTGGCGGGCCGTAAAGAATCATACTTGACAGTAAACCTGTTTCCACCATTCGACGAATGATTTTTCCCTTGCCCACAAGATGTTGTTGACCAACAATGTCGTCAATCGTTCTCGGGCGCATACGACGCGCAAGATTTTGATGTGATGTGTCCATAATCTGTTATAATTATAGCACGAACTAATTTTTAGAAAGAGTTAAAAATGGCAAAAAAGAGTTTTTTGGATGTGTTGAACAGCGAATTGGCTGAAAATTTTGAGTTTAATTATGAAATAAATTGGAATAAAAAAGCATTTGCAGTTGAAGTGGCGTTTGAGTTGCCTGTACGCGGGCTTGATGAAAACGGTGAGGAAGTTGAGGATGTTCTTGAAGATGTGGTACTTTTTTACCATCCTGACAAAACCAAATTTGACGAAAATGACTATCTGGCAGCGATTCCGTACGATGACAAAGGACTTTCGCGCGAATTTATCCAGTATTTTGTAGGCTTTTTAAATCAAACAGCCGAGAAGGGTTTGAATCAGCTGACAGAATTTTTGGAGTCTGACGATGCACAAGATTTTACTCTTGACTGGGATTCTGTCAGCTTTGAGGCGGGTGATGAACAGCTGACAGAAAGCGATTATTATGCGTATCCGCGTTATTGATTGTTTGTGCATAAAATTTAGAAAGAAAATATGAGTATTTTAGAAGTAAAAAACCTGACGCACGGTTTTGGTGATCGTGCGATTTTTGAAGATGTGAATTTCCGTTTGCTGAAGGGCGAACATATCGGTTTTGTTGGGGCTAATGGTGAGGGCAAGTCGACTTTTATGTCGATTATCATGGGCAGTCTTGAGCCAGATGGCGGCAAGATTATTTGGTCGAAGCATCATCGGGTGGGCTACATGGATCAGCATGCGGGGCTTGGAAAAGGAAAAACGACGCGCGAGGCGCTGGCAGAAGCCTTTCAGTATCTTTTTGATGTGGAAGCGCAGATTAATGAAACCTATCTCAAAATGGGTGAAATGTCGCAAGATGAGATGAATGCCGCTCTTGAAGAGGTTGGTGAGTTGCAAGAAGAGCTTGACTCAGGCGATTTTTATCTGATTGACTCAAAAGTTGAGGAGACCGCGCGTGGTCTTGGGCTGACAGACTTGCTGGATAAAGATGTGTCAGAGCTGTCAGGCGGGCAACGCACAAAGATTTTGCTGGGTAAGCTCTTGCTTGAAAAGCCAGATATTTTGTTGCTTGACGAGCCGACCAATTATCTTGATGAAGAGCATATTTTCTGGCTGAAAAATTATCTGCAGAACTATGAAAATGCCTTTATTTTGATTTCCCATGATGTGCCATTTATGGACTCTGTCGTCAATGTGATTTATCATGTACACGGGCTGGGACTTACGCGTTATAGTATGAGTTATCATGAGTTTGAGCGTGTCTTTGAGGAGAAGAAGGCGCAGCTTGAGGCCAAGCATAATGCCCAAGTCGCTGAAGCGGAGAAGTTAAAAGATTTCATTGCCCGTAAAAAAGCCAATGTCGCGACTTCCGGTCAGGCCAAGGCGCGTGAGAAGAAGCTCGCCAAGATGGAGATTGTCAAGACGATTTCTGAGAAGCCGAAACCTCACTTTGATTTTCTATTTAGCCGTAAGCCGAGCCGTCAGGTCTTTGAGGCCAAGGATCTGATTATTGGCTATCCGCAAACGGGACCTTTGTCGTCAGCTATTAATCTCAAAGTTGAATCTGGTGCAAAAATTGCCTTTGTTGGCTCGAACGGCATCGGAAAATCGACCTTGCTGAAGTCGCTCATGGGCTTGATTCCTGCGATTGACGGCGAAGTTGAAAAGGGAAATTTCCAAGACATTGCCTACTATGAGCAAGAAGTCAAAGAGCCCAGCACAAAAACCGTTCTTGATGACCTCTGGGACGAATATCCAAGCTGGAATCAGGCGGAGCTCCGTGGCGCTTTGGCGCGTGTGGGCTTGACGGCCAAGCAAATCGAAAGCCGTGTTCATGTCCTGTCAGGCGGCGAGCAGGCCAAGCTCCGCTTTGCCAAACTGATGAATACCGAGTCAAATATCCTGATCCTTGACGAGCCGACCAATCACCTTGACGTCGACGCCAAGGAAGAGTTACAGCGTGCGCTCAAAGACTATCCGGGTACGATTTTGATGGTCAGCCACGAGCCCGAATTTTACGAGGGCTGCACAGATTTGGTGATCAACTGTGAAGAATGGACGACGCGGATGGTGTAAAGGATTTTTTGAAAATGGGACTAAAGACGGTAATTTTTGATTTGGGAGGCGTGCTCTTTGAAAGTGACTTTTCAAAAAGAGTCGCCGCGTTCAACGCACTTGGTTTCAATAATTTCGCGGAATCTTACGCAGAATTGAAGCAGACAGGACTTATCAAGCGGTTAGAAGTTGGTGAGATTTCTGCTACAGATTTTTATGCAGAATTTCGGAAGCAACTGAACTGTGAGCTTTCTGACAGGCAAATCGGTGACGCTTGGTGCAAGATGATTGGTTCTTTTAATCTCGAACGGCTGTCTTTGTTGGAAGAATTAAGTAAAAAATACCGTCTTTTTGCTTGCTCAAATACAAATGAAATTCTAACGCTAGCTGTTGAAGAAAAATGTCTCAAAGAGGCAGGACTACCACTTTCAAGCTATTTTGAAGCCATATTTTATTCACATGAATTACATTTGAGAAAGCCCGACTTGGAGGTGTTTAGGCGAGTCGTGAGCTTGATTAAAGAAAGCGAAGATGAAGTCATGTTTATTGATGATGATTTGAGTAATGTGGCAGCTGCGAGAAAAATTGGCTTACAAGCTTTGCAGTTGCTGCCGACAAGGCCGATTGCCGAACTCAATTTATAAAGACGAGGAGGAAAAATGACTAAAAAAAGTAAAATTTTCATCATTACAGGCTTCTGTGCGACGGGGAAGTCAACTTTTTCAAACCGATTGGCAGACGA
>JAIRUZ010000061.1 GCA_031254115.1 Streptococcaceae bacterium | reverse complement strand
CATTTTTCGCTTCAGAAATTCCGTCTAAACGCGGCAGAATGGGACGTGCACCTGGCGAGAGAACCAGCGCGTCGTAGCTTTCCTTATACATTTTTCCGTCAGCGCTGACAACGATCATTTTTTGCTCAGGCTCAATTTTAACCACCTCAGAATTTTCGCGAATGTCGAGGCGAAAGCGCTGCGTCAGCGCCTTGGACGTCTGGACAATCAGCTGCTCACGCCGCGCGATCTCACCTGAAATATAATAAGGAAGCCCACAATTTGCGAAAGAAACATGCGGCCCTTTTTCAAAGACGATGATTTCAGCGTCTTCCTGCAATCGGCGCAGACGCGTAGCAGCGCTCATGCCGCCAGCCACACCGCCAACAATCAGATATTTTTTGGACATATAAATACTCCTTACATAAGCTCGCCAGCCCAAGCTGACGTGCCGCCAAGCACATTTGTGACCTCAATTCCCTGTGCCGCCAGATAATTGCAGGCACGCTCAGAGCGTGCACCCGACTGGCAGATGAGATAACTCCCAGGCTGAATCTCAGACAGACGGCTTTCAAGCTCGCTCATCGGTAAATTTTTCGCGACTGGCACATGCCCGCTTTGATACTCAAACGCCTCGCGAATATCAAGCAATGTAGCGCCTTTTTCAAGCGCTGTTGTAAGTTCGGTTGTGGTAATAGATTTCATCAGAATCTCCTTTTTATTTTCTAAAAACATTATATACCCACGGGGGTATATTTGCTTAAAATATGCTCAGGCTTTTTTATTTTCTGATTTTCAGCGAAATGTGTTAAAATCTAGCTTATGAGATTCTTTCGTGGCATTAAATTGAAACCTCTTGACGGCGTGCTGCTCGTCATTTTGATGCTGCTTTCGTTTGTGCCTGTATTGACCTTTGCGAAAACGACAGATACCGCAACGAGCGTTGTCGTGAAGGCGCACGGCAAAGTTGTCAAGACGATGAGCTTGGCTGACAATCAGACATGGACTTATAATGACGGCAGTGACTACAATGTCATCCAAGTCAAAAATCGCGCGGTGCGCGTGACAGAAGCAAATTGCTACAATCAGATTGATGTCAACGCGGGCTGGATTTCGCAAGCTGGACAATCGCTGGTTTGTTTGCCGCACAGCTTGACGATTACACTCACGGGCACGGGGAAATTGCAGCAGGACGGGAAAGTCGTGGATTATCAATGAGCCGCGTATTTGATGTGCGTGAAAATGTTTATGTTGCAATTATGACGGCGGTCGCGGTCGTGATGGGACTGATAGAATCTATGTTTCCGCCATTTTTCGCGTTTGCGCCAGGCGCAAAAATCGGTCTGCCAAATTTAATCATGCTGATTGCAGTGTTTACCATGAGAGGCTCAAAAGTCTGGACAATGCTCATTCTGAGGCTTGTGATAACAGCACTTTTTACAGGATTTTCTGTGTTTTTATATTCGACTGCAGGCGGCGTTCTTAGTCTTCTTGCAATGTATCTTGTCAAGAGGCTTGGGCCGCGCTTGGTGAGCCTAGTTGGCGTGTCAGTTGCGGGCGGTTTTTTCCACAATGTAGGGCAGCTTGCAATGGCGAGCTTTATCGCGCAAACGCCTGCTGTGATGGTGTATTTGCCTTGGCTTGCATTTTTTGGAATTTTAGCAGGACTTGCGATTGGCGTGGGGGGGAATCTTTTGATACGGCGAATTAAGCCGATTACTTTACTTTTTGAAACGAGGAGCCAGTTATGGGTGTAGATTATTTTAAGACTGACTATCCAGCGCTCGCGCGTGATCTTGCGAGTGTGCGCAAGCGTATGAAAAAGACGATTGCGATTAAAAATCCACTGATTGAAGCGGCGATTTTTGATGTTTTGGACGCGGGCGGAAAAATGCTGCGTCCCGCATATTTGCTGTTGTTTTCGGAGCTTGTCGGCTTAGAAGAAGAGTTGAAACTCAACCTTGCGGCGGCAGTCGAGATGCTGCACACGGCAACGCTCGTGCACGACGATGTGATTGACAAGGCAAATATCAGGCGCGGTGTGGCCACAATTTCGAGCCGTTATGGCGTTGACAGTGCGGTCTACGCGGGGGATTATTTGTTTGTCTGCGCGGTCAAATTGCTCGCTAAATACTCGGAGAGTTTGTCCCATTTGACGGATCAGCTGGGCTCGGTTGAGCGTTTATTAAATGGCGAGATTGGCCAGATGAATGAGCGTTTTGACTTGACGCAGAGCATCACGAGTTATCTGGAAAATATTGAAGGGAAAACGGCGGAACTTTTTGCTGTCTCGTGTTCGGTCGGCCCGCTCGTCGCAGGCAATAAGCGCCTTGCGCAAACAGCGCACGATGTGGGACTTGCTGTTGGAACGGCGTTTCAGATTATGGATGATTATTTGGATTACGCGTCTTCAAGCGAGAGTTTGGGGAAGCCTGTGCTTGAAGATATCAAGCAGGGCGTGTATTCGGCGCCGGCGATCTACGCGCTTGAAGCGGACGCGCGCGTAGCCGCAGCAATTCGTCAGGGCAATGTGGAAGCGGTCTACGAGCTTGTGCACGCAACGGGCGCGCTGGATAAAACGAAAAAACTTGCGGCAAGCTATACGACAAAAGCGCTGAAACTTATCGGAAAATTGCCCGAAAGCGAGGCGCAGACAGCACTTGCGGATATTACAGAAAAATTATTGGAGCGTGTGGTATGACGCCAGAAGAATTTGCGACTTTGGCGCGGCTGACAGAGCAGCAGAAACAGCAATTTGCGCTGTATTTTGAGCTGTTGATTGATTGGAATTCGCGGATGAATTTGACCGCGCTCACGAGCGAAAGCGACGTGTATTTGAAGCATTTTTACGACTCGCTCATGCCCGTGGCATTGGGTGCACTAAAAAATGAACCACTCGCATTGCTTGATATTGGCGCAGGTGCGGGCTTTCCGAGCTTACCCATGAAAATCGTGTGCCCCGAGCTGAAAATTACGATTATTGACAGCTTACAAAAACGAATTAATTTTCTGTCAGCGCTGACAGAGGCGCTTGGGCTGGCAGGCGTCACGCTGATTCACGGACGCGCCGAAGAACTGGGGCGTCAGGCTGATTTTCGTGGGCAATTTGACTTTGTCACGGCGCGCGCGGTCGCTAGACTCAACGTTTTGAGCGAATTGACCGTACCATTTTTAAAGAAAAATGGGCAGCTGCTCTCGCTCAAAGCCAGCCAATTTGACGTGGAATTGAGCGAAGCGCAGCACGCAATCGCAACGCTTGGCGCGCGTTTTGATCATGCGCTTGACTACGCGCTGCCTGACGGCTCCGCGCGCCATATTGCCGTTATCGAAAAGACGAAAGAAACGCCCAAAAAATATCCGCGAAATGCGGGACAAATCAAGAAAAATCCGTTATAATGGCGGATTTTCTTTTGAAAAAATGATAAAATTGACTTATGAAATTTTTACATGCAGATGCTTTTTATTTTCCCTATGAAATCAAGTATGGCGGCTTTTTGGAGCTGACAGACGATGGCAAATTTGGCGAGTGGCTGTCAGAGCTGCCAGAGAATGGTGCACATGCTGCTACGGTGCTTGATTACACGGGCTATCAAATTGCGCCAGGGCTTGTAGACACGCATATTCACGGCTTCGCGGGCGCGGATGTACAAGACGCAAAAAATCCCGACTTTGATGGACTTTTGACGACGATGTCAGAAGGGCTTTTGTCAGCTGGCGTGACGAGTTGGCTGCCAACGCCGCTGACAGCCTCTCATGAGGAATTGCTCGCGATTTGCGAGACAATTGGCGCGACTTACAAACGAGCAAAAGGTGCCAAAATTCGCGGCATTCATCTGGAAGGCCCGTTTTTCACGGCGCCGCATAAAGGCGCGCAAAACCCCAAATACATGCGCGAAGGCGCTATGTGGGAAGTAAAAGCATGGCAAAAAGCGGCGCGCGGCTTGCTGCGTAAAATTTCGCTCGCGCCTGAGCGCGCGCAGGTTACAGGGTTTATTCGCGCGGCAACAGCCGCGGGCATTGTGATTGCGCTGGGGCACAGCGACGCGACTTATGACGAGGCGCTGCAAGCCGTTGAGGCGGGCGCGACGAATTGGACCCACACTTATAACGGCATGCGTGGCATGACGCACAACGAGCCTGGCATGGTCGGCGCTGCGCTCAATATCCCGAATACCTACGCCGAATTGATTTGTGATGGCCATCACGTGCGCCCTGAGGCATGCGAAATCTTATTCAAGGCAAAAGGTGCGACTCACATGGTACTCATCACGGATTCAATGCGCGCGGCGGGACTTCCTGACGGCCCTTATATGCTCGGCGAATACGAGGTCGAGGTGCGCGACGGTGCGGCTTGGCTCCCAACGGGCCGACCAGCGGCGTCTATTTTGATGCTCAAAAATGCGGTGAAAAATGTGGTCGATTGGCAGCTTGCGACACCGCATGAAGCGCTGATGATGGCGACTTTGACGGCCGCGAAATCTGTCGCTCTTGACAACGTTTGCGGTCAGATTAAAACAGGCCACGACGCCGATTTTATCGTTTTGGACAAGGAAATGACGCTCGTTGCGACCTATCTTGACGGCAAAAAACGTTATGAAGCTTAAAACGTTATTCTGTCAGCGCTGACAGCTTTTGTCACATAAAAATCAGCGCTGACAAGTGCTATTTTTCACATTTCATGTTATAATGAGCAAGATAAATTATAGAAATTATAGAAAGAGGAAATCTGTAAAATTATGAAACGTATTGCAGTTTTGACTTCAGGAGGTGATGCGCCCGGCATGAATGCTGCCATTCGTGCGGTTGTGCGTAAAGGAATCAGTGAAGGCATGGAAGTGTATGGCATCAATCACGGCTATGCTGGGATGGTTGAGGGAGATATTTTCCCGATGGATTCCAAAACCGTGGGCGATAAAATTGGACGCGGCGGCACATTTTTGTACTCAGCGCGTTATCCTGAATTTGCGCAGCTTGAAGGCCAACTCAAAGGCATCGAGCAGCTCAAGAAAAAAGGAATCGAGGGTGTCGTCGTTATTGGTGGCGATGGTTCTTATCATGGCGCAATGCGCCTGACAGAGCACGGTTTCCCAGCCATTGGCCTTCCAGGCACGATTGACAATGACATCGTCGGTACAGACTATACAATTGGTTTTGACACGGCGGTGACAACAGTTGTTGACGCGCTTGATAAAATCCGGGACACGTCAAGTTCGCACCACCGCACGTTTGTTGTGGAAGTGATGGGACGTAGCGCAGGCGATATCGCGCTTTGGTCAGGTGTTGCGGCGGGCGCAGATGACATCTGCATTCCAGAAAAAGAATTTGACTTCCACAAAATCGTGGACAACATTCATCGCGGCTATGAAAATGGCAAAAATCACCATCTCATTGTGCTTGCTGAGGGCGTGATGCACGGCGACGCATTTGCAGCAAAATTGAAAGAAGCGGGCGACACGTCAGATTTGCGCGTGTCAGTGCTTGGACATATTCAACGTGGTGGCTCACCGTCTGTTCGTGACCGTGTGCTTGCGTCACTCATGGGCTCGCGCGCTGTCGAATTGCTCAAAGAAGGTCGTGGCGGTCTCGCAGTCGGCATTCACAACGAAAAACTCGTTGAAAATCCAATTCTCGGGACAACAGAAGAGGGCGCGTTGATGTCTATCAACCCAGACGGCTCTATCAAAGTCAATCGCCCGCACGAAGTTCCTATTGAGCTCTATCGTCTCAATAAAGACCTCAATCGTACATCAGATTATATTTCATAAAATAAGGAGAAAATATGCCTAGAAAAATTAACAACCGCACAAAAATCATCTCAACTTTGGGTCCTGCCGTTGAAACACGTGGTGGCCTCAAATTCGGCGACAAAGGCTATTGGGCACAACCGCTTGACCAACAAGCATCGGCTGAAACAATCGCTACGTTGATTGAAGCAGGAGCAAATGTCTTCCGTTTCAACTTTAGCCACGGGGATCATGCGGAGCACGCTGCGCGTATGGAATCTGTGCGCTTGGCAGAGAAAATTGCCGATCAAAAAGTTGGTTTCTTGCTTGATACAAAAGGCCCTGAAATTCGTACAGAGTTGTTTGACGGCGACTCTGATGAATACGCTTATAAAACAGGCGATGAATTCCGTGTGGCAACAAAACAAGGCGTAAAATCAACGCGTGACGTGATTGCGCTCAATGTTGCTGGCGGTCTTGACATTTTTGACGATGTGGCAATCGGCCAACGCATTTTGATTGATGACGGCAAATTAGGGCTTGAAATTATTGACAAAGATGCTGCCACACGCGAATTTATTGTCAGAGCTGAAAATGATGAGATCATTGCAAAGCAAAAAGGTGTGAATATCCCGAACACGAAGATCCCTTTCCCAGCGCTTGCTGAGCGCGATGACGACGATATTCGTTTTGGTCTTGAGCAAGGCATCAACTTTATCTCGATTTCATTCGTTCGTAAGGCGCAAGACGTTCTTGAAATTCGTAAGATTTTGGAAGAAACGGGCAACGGGCACGTTCAACTCTTCCCTAAAATTGAAAATCAACAAGGCATTGACAACATTGATGAAATCATCGAAGTGGCTGATGGTATCATGATTGCGCGTGGTGATATGGGAATTGAAGTGCCGTTTGAAATGGTGCCCGTTTACCAAAAAATGATCATCTCGAAATGTGCAGCTGCAGGTAAAGTCGTTATCACAGCAACAAATATGCTTGAATCTATGACGGTTCACCCACGCGCGACACGTTCTGAGATTTCGGACGTTTTCAACGCGTCAATTGACGGCACGGACTCTACAATGCTCTCTGGCGAGTCAGCTAACGGTAAATATCCGCTTGAAGCAGTCACAACAATGGCAACTGTCAATCACTTGGCTCAATCACAGCTGACAACTTACGGTCGTTTGCGTTTTGCATTTTATGACCGTTCAACAGTTACAGAAGCGATTGCGTCGTCAGTTCGTGACGCGACGCGTTCAATGGACATCAAGCTGATTGTTGCGCTGACAGAATCTGGCGGCACAGCACGCGTTGTTTCAAAATACCGTCCAAATGCGGACATTTTGGCTGTGACATTTAACGAAAAAACGGAGCGCGCGTTGATGCTGAACTGGGGTGTTATCCCTGTGCTTCGCAACAAATGGGGCTCTACGGATGATATGTTTGACATCGCTGAGCAAGCGGCGATTGACTCAGGACTTGTTGAGTCAGGCGATAACATCGTTATCGTTGCAGGTGTGCCAATCGGTACAGGCCGCACGAACACGATGCGTATCCGCTCAATCAAATAAAATGAAAACTCTGGAAAACTTCCAGAGTTTTTTATTTTGAACCTGTCAGCGCTTGACAAGGTATTTAAAATTATGAGATAATTATGAAAACGAAAAAATTAGGAGTAATTTTATGAAGTTAATCAAAATATTGACGGCAGGCGCGGTCTCAGCCGCTGCGCTTTTTGCGCTGACAGGTTGCTTTGGTGCGTCTAAAACGGCAACTATCAAAATCGACTCGCAAAACGTTGTGATTTCCGACGAAAAGAAAGCTGACAATGGCAATGTCTTCGTGGACATCGTGCTTGAAGTGACAAATAATACCAAAAGTACGTTCAAAGATTTTACGTCGTATAATCTTTCTCTTTATGACAGTAAAAACAACGTCATTTCATCTACAAACCTCTTTTCGAGTCACGGCTCAGCTCTCAATTCATTTTCTAAAACATCAGATCTTCAAGCTGGAAAGACCATTAAGGGGGATATTGTGTTTCAAGTTTCAAAAGGTCAAAAATACACCCTTCATTACACGCCGGTGGATTCAAACTTTAAAAAGCTCAAAGATGTTGAGATAGAAGTTGACACATCCAAAGTCACAGACAACAGCTCAAACTTGAAGACAATGGTAGGAGATTATATAAATGCTGTCTTTTTTGGAAAAACAAATGTCAAATCGAATCTAAAAAATGATTTGAATTCAGAAGCTGCAAAGTTCAAAACGGATTTTGCCAAAGGCGTGGCAAGTCATTTCAAAGATATCAATATTACTGCCTCAGCATCGGATGCCCAATCGTTTGTAGAAAGCTATATGAAGACAAATGCTTCCAAGTCAAAATCTACGCTAACAATTAAGGAAATGGTTTCAGACTATGCGATTGTGACCATCAAACCACAAACTATAGATTTGGCTGATTTGGATTTGTCGACGGAAAAATCGGCGGAAATAAACAACTGGGAAAAAGCTAACGCTGGAAAATATGATGATTCTGACAAAATGATGGCTGCATTATCAAAATATATTCTCTCGATAATGCCAACAGAAATCGCGAAATTGTCAGCTAAAGACCCAACAATTTACATGCCGACGGATGGCTATCAGATGGTTTTCAAAAAAGGCACAGATGGTGAATGGACCTTTGATTCGCAGGTTCGCATAGGCAATGATGATTTCAGTTCTTTGCAACAGGTTTATTCAAGCTATATTGTGGGGCAATAATTACTAAGATAGAGCGTGTCAAACTCTGGAAAACTTCCAGAGTTTTTCATTTTTGAACGTGTCAGCGCTTGACAAGATATTTAAATTTATGAGATAATGTCAAAGATGAAAAATTGATAATTTCATCTAAAAAATTAGAAGTAGGTATTTATGAAACTCGCTAAAATGCTAACAGTAGGAGCTGTCTCAGCCGCTGCACTTTTTGCGCTAACAGGTTGTTTTGGATTTGGCAAAACGGCAACGATCAAGGTTGATTCAAAAGAAGTTGTGATTTCCAGTGACAAGAAAGCAAATGATGGCAATGTTTATGTGGACATGACGCTTGAAGTCACGAATGAAACAAAAAGCACGCTCAAAGATTTTTCGTCTTACGAGATGGCGCTTTATGACAGCAATAACAACAAGATTTCGCCTGAAAGTATTTATTCAAGTGATAGCACAAACATCAACTCGCTCTCGAAATCATCGGATCTTCAAGCAGGAAAGACAGCTAAAGGCGACGTTATTTTCCAAGTTGAAAAAGGCAAGAAATACACGCTGCACTATACGCCGATGGATTCCAGCTACAAGAAACTCAAAGATGTTGAGGTGGCAGTTGATATGTCTAAGATCAGCGATAACAGCGCGAATTTGAAGACAATGGCTGGGAATTATATTGATGCGGTCTTTTTAGGAAAAACAGATGTCAAGTCCAATCTGAAAAATGATTTAAATTCTGAGGGTGCGCAGTTCAAGTCTGATTTTACGAAAGATCTTATCAGCAACTTTAAAGACGAAACTATCACGGTTTCGTCGTCAGACGCGCAAACGATTGTGTCGAGTTTTATGGCAACAAATGCTGCGAAATCAAAGGGTACGTTTGCCATCAAAGAGATGTATTCAGATTATGCAGTGGTTACCGTCAAACCACAAACGATAAATTTGGATGATTTGGATTTATCAAATGAAGCAAGCGATTGGATTTCGGCAAATTCTGGAAAATACGACGATTACGACAAAGGGATGGCCGCATTCTCAAAATATATTCTCTCGAAAATGCCGACAGAAATCGCCAAATTGTCAGCTAAAGATCCTAATTATGTGCCAACTGACGGCTACGAGATGATTCTCAAAAAAGGCACTGACGGTAAATGGACCTTTGACTCGGACACAGGCACAGACAATTACGATTTCAAAGACTTGCAACAAGCATTTTCAAGCGATATTGTGGGTAATAATTAATAAAAATAAAACCTGTCAGCCCTGACAGGTTTTTTAAAGCAGAAGTTTGACAGCCTGACTATTTTTTGATACAATAAAGCGTATTAAATTAAGAAATGAAGGAGCATTATGGAAAACGAAACTTCTGTAAGTGAGCAAAACACACAAATGCAAGTACCTGTACAAGTGGAGGCAAACCGCGGATATACCACAAAATTTAACTGGGGCGGCTTGTCGCTCACGTTCATGATGGGAATAGGCAATCGCGCGTATCTGACGCTGCTTATTTTGATTGGCATGGTTCCATTTGCAGGCTGGGCATTTGCGATTTTCTGGATGATTTGGTCAGGCTTTCACGTTGAAGAATGGGTTCTTGCAAATCCTCAAAATCAATACCGCGACGAAGCCGAATTCAGAAATATTATGGATTCATGGAAACGTGCAGGATTTGTTGCGTTTATCATTGAAGCGTCAGTACTTGTGCTCTATTTATTGTTCTTTATTTTTATTGGAATAGCCGGGCTTTTGGTGCCTACATACTAAGTTACACAAATCTGTCAGCGCTGACAGATTTTTTTGCGCTGACAGACCTGAAAAGCTTTGTGCGACAGTTCACTTGTGCTTTTTTTAAGGAAAAATGGTAAAATAAAGCTGTCATAAAAAAATAATAAAGGAGACTATTATGTCTATCATTACTGACATCTACGCTCGCGAAATCTTGGATTCTCGCGGAAACCCAACAGTTGAGGTTGAAGTTTACACTGAAGACGGCGCATTTGGCCGTGGTTTAGTTCCTTCGGGCGCATCAACAGGTGAGCACGAAGCTGTTGAGTTGCGTGATGGCGACAAATCTCGTTATGGTGGAAAAGGCGTTTTGAAAGCAGTTGACAATGTCAATGACATCATCGCCGAAGCTATCATCGGCTTTGAAGTAACTGACCAACAAGCAATCGACCGCGCAATGATCGAACTTGACGGCACAGAGACAAAAGGCAAATTGGGCGCAAACGCAATTTTGGGTGTGTCTATCGCTGTAGCTCGTGCAGCGGCGGATGAGCTTGGCGTGCCACTTTACAATTACTTGGGCGGCTTCAACGCGAAAGTATTGCCAACGCCAATGATGAATATCATCAACGGCGGCTCTCACGCGTCTAACTCCATCGACTTCCAAGAGTTCATGATTATGCCTGTTGGCGCTCCTACTTTTAAAGAAGCGCTTCGTATGGGCGCTGAAATCTTCCATGCACTTGCTGGCATCTTGAAAGCAAAAGGCTACTCAACTGCCGTTGGTGACGAGGGCGGATTTGCTCCTGACCTCAAATCAAACGAAGAAGGCTTCGACGTTATCTTGGAAGCCATTGAAAAAGCTGGCTATACACCTGGTAAAGACGTTCGTCTTGCTATGGACGCTGCTTCATCTGAATTCTACAATGCTGAAACTGGCAAATATGAATTTGGTAAATTGGCTAACAAACCTGAGTCTGAATGGGAACTTCGCACAGAAGAAGACATGATCAACTATTACGCAGGTCTTATTGAGAAATATCCTATCATCTCAATCGAAGATGGTTTGGACGAGAACGACTGGGCTGGTTGGAAGAAACTCACTGACCGTTTGGGCAAAAAAGTGCAACTTGTCGGCGATGACTTCTTCGTAACAAATACAAGCTACCTTGCACGCGGCATCAAAGAAGGCTGCACGAACGCTATTCTTATCAAAGTCAACCAAATCGGTACTTTGACTGAGACGTTTGAAGCGATTGAAATGGCGAAAGAAGCTGGCTTCACAGCCATCGTTTCTCACCGTTCAGGCGAGACAGAAGATGCGACGATTGCTGACATCGCCGTGGCTACAAATGCTGGCCAAATCAAGACAGGTTCATTGTCACGTACAGACCGTATCGCGAAATACAACCAATTGCTCCGTATTGAAGACGAGCTTGATAATGTTGCGCAATACAAAGGTATCAAGAGCTTCTACAATCTTGATGAAAGCCGTCAATAAGCTTTGCAAAGTAAAACCGCTGAAAAGCGGTTTTTTTGATGCGCCAGTCTTAAAAGTGAACGAAGACAAGTGAAACGGATTTTGATATACTTATCACATGAAACAGAATTATGGTTTGGTTGATGGCAAGTTGCAAGTGCTTGAAAATGGGGTTTTTAGTTTTCTGAAGCGGCCAACGAAAGCGGAAATTGGTGTGTTTTCTAAGAAATTTGACTTTCCGTTTGATTATATTGGCGGGATTTTGGACGATTATGAAAATGCGCGTTTTGAGGTGGACAAAAATGGGACGATTTTGTTATTGTTGCAATTTCCAGCGCCGTCAGACGTGAGCGAAATCGAGACGTATCCGTATTCGCTGATTTTGACAGCTGACGGCCATGTGATTTTCAGCTTGAATCACGAAATTGCGCTTGCGCGATTGACAGAATCAAAGTTTGATGAAAAAAAAGTAACACATCAGCTGATATTTCGCGTGATAGAGCTTTTGACTGCCGAGTTTCAAACGTATTTGCATGAATTTAGAGAGACGCGACACGCGGTTGCAAAATCCATTGAAAAGTCGACGAAAAATGATCAGCTTTTGCAGCTGATTCGTATTCAGTCAAGTTTGGTCTATTTTCAGGATGCGCTGACAAACAATCTGGGCGTGCTGACCGAGTTTTCAGAGTATCTGAAGGAAAATGGGCAGGACGGCTTTTCAGAGCGCATTGAGGATTTGATTGTAGAGACGGATCAGGCGCAGACGGATTCACGCATTCAGGAGAAGTTGCTTGAAAATCTGCGCGATTTGTTCAGCAATATCGTCGCTAATAATCTCAATATTGTCATGAAAATCATGACGTCGGCGACATTTGTGCTCGGAATTCCAGCGGTCATTGTCGGCTTTTATGGCATGAATGTGCCGATTCCTAACCAAACGGACAAAAATATGATTTGGATTATCATTTTTGTCATTCTCACCTTGTCAGGGCTTGTCAGCTGGTGGCTCAAAAAACGCGACATGATGTGACAAATCAATAGACTAATAGACTTGTTTCATAACCCGCTTTGCTTTTGAAGACCAATCTAGCTTTGCGTTTATTTACTCGGCGCGTGCGCCGAGCGCTAAAGCGAGTTGGGCGAAAAGGCAGGGTTATGAAACAGATTCAATAAAAAATTCCGACATCAATCGGAATTTTTTGTCAGCTGTCAGTGCAGGAGTGGACTGACAAAGCTTGCGAGTGTGAAGACAATCATGATAGTGAAGATGAGGATAATGACCCATTTGACAAATTGCAAGAAAGGCGTGGATTTGCGCTTATATTTTTTCTTGGCCTTGTATTTGTGTGAGCTTTCACGATGTTTGATTTCTTCTTTGCTTAATTTAGTGCTCTCTTTGGCCTCTTCGTTTTCTTTGAGCGCTTGTTGACGTTTCAAAATCGCGTCATCATGCGCGCGCTGAATTTCTTTGATGCGTGCTTTTTCAGACGCACGTTGCTCTTTTTTTGACATGGAGTTTTCTGACATATTAATTCCTTACAATAAGTGTGTCGCACGGTGCGCGATTGATGATAAATTGGGCAACAGAACCGATGAAGACGCGTTCAATATACGAAAGTCCCGTTGCGCCAAGAACAATGAGGTCGGCATTTTCTTCCGTCGGAATCGTTTGCCCGAGCATCACTTTTGGCGTACCAAATTCAACCCGCGTTTTAACGCTTACGACACCTGCCTGCGTTGCCTCTTTTGCAAAGTCCGCAATCAGATTTTCTGCGCCTTTTTGTGTGTCCTCAGCGACGACCTGATCGTAGCTCAGGAGCGACTGAAAATTTCTGAGGTCAATCACGTTGACGAGCACAAGCTCCGCCTGGTCATCTTTTGCAAGCGCGACCGCTTTGTCAAACGCGTGCGTCGCCTCAACTGAACCATCAATGCCGACAATAATTTTTTTATATCCGATACTCATGACGTTTCTCCTTGTTTCTATTTATTCCTATTTTAACATAAAACCCGCGACTGCGGTGAAATTATAGTTTAGAGGTTGATGAGGTTTTAAGTACAAACAAAAAGCCCTGACGGAGGGCTTTTTAAGAAGGCGGAGGACGGATTTGAACCGACGATTAAGCTTTTGCAGAGCTCTGTGTTACCACTTCACTACACCGCCAGGTGCTGGTTTTGTTCGTGGCTTTTCCTGTCGGAAAAGTCTTCGTGCCTGTGGCACTACGCTGTCGATTGCGCTTGGAAAGCAAGCTTTGAGCGCAAGTCGCACCACTTCCCGACACCGCCAGGTGTTGGTTTCGTTGCCAAGACAACTGCTTTATTATACCAAAAAATATGATAAAATGTGGATATGAAACCAGTTGAAGAAATCAAAAATCTTGTCGAGTTGCTGAATCGCTATGCGCGCGAGTATTATACGGAGGATAATCCGTCGGTCGAAGATGCGGAATATGACCGGCTTTATGCGCGCTTGGAGCATTTGGAGCGCGAATTTCCTGAATGGGTGCGTGCGGATAGCCCGACGCAGCGCACGGGCGGCGTGGTGCTTGACAGCTTTGAAAAGTACACGCATGCGAGCAATTTGTACAGTTTGCAGGACGCATTTTCGCTCGAAGAAGTGGCAGAATTTGACGCGCGTGTGCGAAAAGTAATCGAGGCGCCTGAATATATCTGTGAGCTGAAAATTGACGGGCTGTCCTTGTCGCTCGTTTATGAGGCGGGGCGTCTGGTGGTTGCTGCGACGCGCGGGGACGGGACAATTGGCGAGAATATCACGGAGCAAGTGCGCCAGATTCGCGATGTGCCGCAGACACTGCCTGAGGCGATTGACATTACTTTGCGCGGTGAGGCTTATTTGCCACGAAAAAGCTTTGATAAATTGAACGCGGAGCGCGAAAGTGAAGGCTTGTCGGCGTTTGCTAATCCGCGAAATGCGGCGGCTGGAACGTTGCGCCAGCTTGACACAAATGTCGTGAAAAAACGCGGACTTGCGACATGGCTCTATCAAATGGCGTCAGAAACTGTGCTTGGCACGCAAGAAGAGGTTTTGGAGCATTTTGAGACGCTCGGTTTTCAGGTCAACAAGGAGCGTGTGTTCGCCAATAGTTTGGCTGAAGTTTACGCGTTTATCGAAAAAGTCACGGCGATGCGAGAAAAGTTGCCTTATGATATTGACGGCGTCGTGATTAAGGTAAATTCGCTTGCGCAACAGGCAGAATTAGGCTTTACGGTCAAATTTCCACGTTGGGCCATTGCGTACAAATTTCCGCCTGATTTGGCTGAGACGGAGATCTTATCCGTTGATTGGACGGTTGGGCGTACTGGCGTTGTGACACCGACGGCCAATATGGCGCCTGTGACGCTTGCGCAGACAACCGTTGCGCGTGCCACGCTGCACAATGTCGACTACATCAAGGAAAAAGACATACGCGTGGGCGATGTGGTCGTGATTTATAAGGCGGGCGATATTATTCCAGCGGTGCAGCGTGTGCTTCCGGAGAAGCGGCCGGCTGGTTCGACGCCACTTGACATTCCAGAGCTTTGTCCTGAGTGTGACTCTACGCTAGTGCATCTTGACGAAGAGGTGGCGCTGCGTTGCATGAATCCGTTGTGTCCCGCGCAGCTTCGCGAAAAGGTGATTCATTTTGCAAGTCGAGACGCGATGAATATTGTGGGCCTTGGACCAGCTGTGATTTCGTCATTATTTGACAAGGGGCTACTGGCGGATGCTGCGAGCTTGTACAAACTGACGGAGGCAGATTTAAAGAGTGTGGACGGGATTGTCAGCTCGGCGCCGAAGTTGCTTGTGGCGATTGAAGCGTCAAAGGCGAATTCGGCGGAGAAAGTGTTGTTTGGTCTCGGCATTCGGCATGTGGGTGCGAAAGCGGCGCGCGTGTTGTTGAGCGAATTTCATGAGTTGCCGCGTTTGTCGCAGCTTACAGAAACCGAAATATCAGAAGTCGCGGGCATTGGTGATGTTCTCGCGCAATCTGTTGTGGATTATTTTGCGACGGAAGGCGCGCAAAAATTGGTGTCAGAGCTGATAGACGCGGGCGTAAATCTGACGTATCTTGGCGCTGTTGTCAGCGCTGACGGGAAATTGTCAGGGAAAACGGTCGTCTTGACGGGAACTTTGGCGCAGCTGACACGCGCAGAGGCCAAGGAAATCTTGCAAAAAGCGGGCGCAAATGTGACGTCAAGCGTGTCGAGAAAAACGGATATCGTGATAGCAGGCGCAGAAGCGGGCTCGAAGCTTGCCAAAGCGCAGGAACTGGGCATTAAAATTTGGGACGAGGAGGAATTGCTGAAATTATGAGAGCGCGATTAATTTATAACCCAACGTCGGGCCAAGAAATCATCAAAAAATATATCGCAGAGATTTTGAACCGGCTTGAGTCGTATGGCTACGAAACGTCTGCGTTTCAGACGACGATTGTTGCGGACTCGGCGCGCATTGAGGCGGAGCGGGCATGCAAAACGGGCAAGTACGATTTGATTATTGCGGCGGGGGGCGACGGCACAATTCAGCAGGTTGTCAGCGGCCTTGTAAGCTTCAAAAGGCGGCCGAAGCTTGCACTGATTCCGACTGGTACGACAAATGATTTTGCGCGTGCGCTCAAAATTCCGCGTGGCAAGCCGCTTGAGGCGGTTGAGCTGATTGGCAAGGCGCAAACACTCAAAATCGACATTGGACGGGCTGTCAGCGCTGACAAAAGCAGCTATTTTATCAATATTGCGGCGACAGGCGCGCTGTCAGAGCTGACGTACAGCGTTCCGTCAAATTTGAAGACGGCGTTTGGCTATCTCGCGTATCTCGCCAAAGGCGTTGAGCTGCTACCGCGTGTGAAAAAAGCGCCTGTGTTGCTCACGACGGAAAATGAGACGCTGACGCTTGACGCGTCCATGATTTTTGTCGCGCTGACGAACTCGGTGGGCGGATTTGAAACGCTCGCGCCTGACGCGAAGCTTGACGACGGAAAATTCACCGTGATTGTCGTGAAAACGGACAATTTGTTTGAGATTTTGGGGCTTTTGGGCATGGTTGCCGCGGGAAAAGGCCAGCACATGACGGACAAAAATATTGCTTATTTTAAGACGCAGATGCTTGAAATTAAACCCTTGTCCGATAAAAAAATTCTCGTGAATCTGGACGGCGAATTTGGCGGTGCGGCGCCGATTCGTTTTGAAAATCTGCAAGGCGCGCTCGAGCTGTTTGTCAATCTTGACGCGATGCCAGACGAAAATTATATTGGTGAAGATGACGTGCTCGCCTATGAGGCTGTCGCGCAAAAATTTGCCGAGCAAACCGAGCATCTCAAAGACGAGCAGTGAGCCGTGGCTCTTTTTCATACTGTCGTTGTGAGTGTCGCAAATTCTCAAAAAATGATACAATAGTTTCAAATGAATTTTTCTCAATTTTTTGCGTCCGATTTTTGGACGCATTTGCTAGAAATCAACCGCACGCCGTGGCAAATCTTCATTTCAGTTCTTGACATCGCGATTGTCGCGCTGGTCATTTATCGGCTGATTCGATTTGTGCAAGGCTCTAGGCTGATGATTCTCATTCGCGGGCTCGTTATTTTTTTGGTTGCTTACGTGCTTGCGTCCGTGTTGAATCTGCCAACGATGCGTTGGCTGCTCAATCAAGTGATTGTTTACGCGGCGATTGCGCTGGTGATTATTTTCCAGCCAGAAATTCGGACCGCGCTTGAGCGTCTCGGGCACACGACGCATTTATTTGTGCGCACAAAAGGCAAATCGTCAATGACGCTGCAAATCGAAGCATATGAAAAGTCGTTTGATTACATGGCGAAGCGCAAAATCGGTGCGCTGATTGCGATTGAGCGCTCACAAACGCTGGACGAATACGCAGCAACGGGCATTCGGCTTGACGCGGACATTTCAAGCGGACTGATTATCAATATTTTCATTCCGAATACGCCGCTGCACGACGGCGCGGTCATTGTCAAAGGAAATAAAATCGCGGTCACGTCGGCGTATTTGCCGCTGACAGACCGCATGGGGATTGACAAACAGTTTGGCACCAGACACCGCGCGGCGATTGGACTTTCAGAAGTTTCTGACGCGCTGATTTTGGTTGTATCAGAGGAAACGGGCGGCATTTCCGTGGCTTACAAAGGCGTTTTGATGCCCGAATTGTCAGCGGACGAATTTCATACACTTCTCGTTGAGCATCTGTCAGCCGACGTTGGGTCGGGCGATAATGCCAAGCTGTGGACCGGATTTTTCAGTCACAAGGAGGAAAAAAATGTTCGCTAAAATTTTCAACTCCCGCGCGTTTTACATCATTGTCAGCATCTTGCTTGCCTGCGTGCTTTATCTCAATGCGACGTCGAACCAAGCGCTGAATTCTGGCAGCACAAATTCGGGTGGGCAAGTTTATTCGAGCACACTCAAAAATATGCCCATCACGCTGAAATATGACACCTCAAAATATTTCGTGTCAGGCTATGTCAGCTCAGCTACGGTAACGCTCACGAGCTATAATCAAATCAAGCTGACGCAGCAAGAATCAAGCGATTCGCGGACATTTTCGCTCGTGTCAGACCTGACAAAACTGGGAATCGGCACATTTACAACGCCCATCAAAGTGACAGGGCTCACAAGCGATGTGCAGTCTAGCGTCGTGCCGAGCTCAATGAGTATCACGATTGAAAAGTCGGTGACAAAAACGTTTACGATTACGCCAATTGTCGCGCCTGAGCTGATTCCGTCAGGCATCACGATTGACAGTCTGTCAGTTGACACAGCGTCTGTCAAAGTTACGGCTGGGACGAATTCGATAAAAAATATCGCAAAAATAGAAGCGGTGCTGCCGTCAAGCAGTGATTTGCATAGTAATTTCAGTGGCACAGTCAGCCTGATTGCGGTTGACAGCAGCGGCAATGTTGTGCCCGCGCAAATTGGAAAAGCGACGGTCAATTTGACAGTCAAAGTGAAAACAACCTCATCTTCGTCATCCTCTTCATCGAAGTGATTGATGACGAAAATGAATTAGAATGTGGAGAGAAAATGGGTAAGTATTTTGGAACAGACGGCGTTCGCGGCGAGGCAAATAAAGAATTAACGCCTGAGATGGCCTTCAAATTGGGGCGGTTTGGCGGTTATATTCTCAGTCAGCACGAAACGCAAACGCCGAAAGTTTATGTCGCAAATGACACGCGTATTTCGGGCTACATGCTCAAGGCAGCGCTTGTTTCGGGGCTTCTGTCAGTTGGCATCGAGGTTTACGACCTCGGCGTGATTGCAACGCCTGGCCTTGCGTATCTTGTCAGAGCTGACAAAGCGTCAGCGGGCGTCATGATTACTGCCTCGCACAATCCCGCGCTTGACAATGGCATCAAATTCTTTGGCGGTGACGGCTACAAGTTGGAAGACGCGCAAGAGCTGGAAATCGAAGCGCTGATTGATGCGCCAGAGGATACATTGCCGCGCCCGTCAGCCGAAGGCCTTGGCAAGCTCCAAGTCTACCGCGAATGCCGCCAGAAATATATCAATTTTTTGACGTCAACCGCGACGGGTGATTTTAGTGACTTTAACATCGTGCTTGATACGGCAAATGGCGCCACTTACACGACTGCGCGTCTGGCGTATGTTGATCTTGACGCGGACGTTACCGTAATTGGCGAAGAGCCTGACGGCCTCAATATCAACGCGGCGATTGGCTCCACGCATCCTGAAAAACTCCAGCAGCAAGTGCTTGAGCTAGGCGCTGACATTGGCCTCGCGTTCGACGGTGATGGCGACCGCATTATTGCCGTGGATGAAAAAGGCCAGATTGTTGACGGCGACCAAATCATGTTCATCGTCGGAAAATACCTTATGTCACAAAATAAACTTGCGCAAAATACTGTCGTGACAACGGTTATGAGCAATCTTGGCTTTCACAAAGCGCTTGAAGAAGCAAATATGAACGCCGTGATTACAGCTGTTGGCGACCGTTACGTCATCGAAGAAATGAAAAAATCAGGCTACAATTTTGGCGGCGAACAATCAGGCCACATGATTTTCCGTGATCTGTCGCCCACAGGCGACGGTCAACTTTCAGGCATTCAGCTGATAAATGTCATGCGCGAAACAGGCAAAACTCTATCAGCGCTGGCAAGTGAGCTGACAATTTACCCGCAGCGATTGACAAATGTGCGTCTTGCCAAGCTCAGTTTTAAAGACACGTGGGCGAATTTTCCGGCAATTACGCAAAAAATTGCAGCGATGGAAGCTGAACTTGCAGGCAACGGGCGCATTCTCGTGCGCCCGAGCGGGACAGAGCCACTCTTGCGCGTCATGGCCGAAGCGCCAACCCAAGAGCTGACAGACCGCGTCGTCTCTGAAATCGTTGCCGTTGTCCAATCCGAAATCGGCGCTTAATAATCTGTCAGCGCTGACAAAACACAAACGTTCTCTAAAAATGAGAGCGTTTTCCTTTAATCGATTTGATAGCCAAAACGCAATTCCCAATCCAGCAAAAGCGTTTTCATTATGGTATAATCTACTTGTATTTTTAATTAACAATATACTATATAGAAAGGAGAATTCATGGTATTTGGATTCGGAAAAAAGAAAGAGCTGAAAGCTGATGACGCGCTCTACGCACCGTTTTCAGGCAAAGTTCTAAAACTCGAAGAAGTCTCAGATCCCGTCTTTTCCAAAAAAATGATGGGTGACGGCTATGCGATTGTTCCAACTGACAATGCGATTAAGGCGCCAGTTTCGGCGACTGTCACACTTGTTCAGGGACATGCGTTCGGCTTCACACGCGCAGATGGACTCGAAGTCTTGCTCCACGTGGGCATTGACACCGTTTCGCTCAATGGTGCCCCGTTCAAATTTACTGTCAAACAAGGTGACATCGTTGACGGTGGACAAAGTGTTGGCACAGTAGATTGGGCACAAGTAGAAGCAGCAGGTCTCTCGAAAGAGACTATGGTTATTTTCACAGGCATGGTAGCAGGTCAAAACGTTGATTTTTCAGTAACGGCTGACACTGTAACCGCTGGTGCCAAAGTCGGCACAGCAAGCGTCAAGTAATTTTTTAAAGTTATTAAATTTAAGGAGAGTAAGTCTATGGCAGACTACAAACAAATGGCAGCTGACATCATCGAAGGTGTCGGCGGCGGAGAAAATGTCTCAAAACTCATTCACTGTATTACGCGTCTTCGCTTCACTCTGAAAGACAAAGACAAAGCGGACACAGAAAAAATCGAAGCCATCCCTGGCGTTGCAGGAGCCGTCTATAACGCAGGCCTCAACCAATATCAAGTCGTTATCGGCCAAGCCGTTGAAGACGTCTACGATGAAGCGATTGCAATCTTAGGCGATAGCGTCGTTGACAGCGACGCAACAGACGCAGCCGTGGCCGCAACAGGCGGCACCCCAGCTGGCGGCTCAAGAAATCCTCTCGTTCGTGGTTTCCAAGTTCTGATTGGCACGATTACAGGCTCCATGATTCCAATCATCGGCCTCCTCGCTGCTGGCGGTATGATTAACGGGCTGCTCAGCTTGTTTACAAAAGGTAATGGGCTCATTGACTGGATTGATCCTAATAGTGCAACGCATACTTTCATTGGCGTTATGGCAATGACACCGTTCTTCTTCCTTCCCGTTCTTGTTGGTTTCTCTGCTGCTCGTCAGCTCAAAGGTAATGAATTTGTTGCAGCAGCAGTAGGTGGTGTTCTGATTAATCCAAACCTCATAAGTCTTTTGTCGGGTACGGCGCATACAATTGTCAAAGATGGTATTACTTACACAGGTTATACGCCTAACGTAGTAGCTACAGTTTTAGGAGTAAAATTTAATGCTATTTATTTTGGAATCCCAGTAGCTTTTCCCTCTCCAAACGGATATCCGTCTTATGCTTACACGATTTTCCCAATTATTGCGGGCGCAGCTCTTGCTGCTCCTTTGGGACGTTGGTTGCATAAAAACCTTCCGCTTGCACTGCGTCCTATCTTTGAACCAATGATTACGTTCTTTGTAACTGCATCTGCCGTTATCATCCTTGTTGGCCCGATTATGAACCTACTTTCAGGTGCTTTGTCGTTTGTCATCACAGGCGCTATTAACTTCAATTTGGGGATTGCAGGTATTGTCATTGGTGGTCTTTATCAGGTGCTTGTCATTTTTGGGCTTCACTGGTTGGTTATCCCTATTTTGTCACAACAATTGGCCCAAACAGGCGAATCTAATATCAATATGATTGTCAGCTTCACGATGCTTGCGCAGGGTGTTGGTGCTCTTGCCGTCTTCATCAAAACAAAGAAAGCAGATATGAAAGGTTTAGCGTTGCCAGCATCCCTCTCTGCTTTTATGGGTGTTACCGAGCCAGCCATGTATGGTATCAACTTGAAGTATCTTCGCGTCTTTATTATGAGCTCAATTGGCGCCGCTGCAGGTGCAGGTGTTGCTGGATTTATGGGGCTTAAGATGTTTGGCTTCTCTGGTTCATTGATTGGTTTCCCAAGTTTTGTTTCAAATCCTATCACACATGAACATCCAGCAAATAATCTCATGATCTTCTGGATTGCCTCTGCCGTAACCATTATCGTTGCTTTCACTCTCGTTTACATGTTTGGCTACAAAGATACAGACGAAATGGGCGCTGGCGTTGAAAAGAAAAATGCGTTTAAGGACGCTGTGAACTAAGCATTATTTTTAAGAAACGCAAAAGCTGTCAGCTCTGACAGCTTTTTATGTTATAATCAGGTATGAACTTTTATGACTTTTCAGCTGTCAAGATGAACGGCGAAGAAGTGCCGATGAGCGCTTACAAAGGCAAGGTTGTCCTTGTCGTGAATACGGCTTCAAAATGTGGTTTCACGCCGCAATTTGAGGGTCTTGAGGAGCTTTACAAAACGTACAGCTCGCACAATTTTGAGATTTTGGGCTTTCCGTGCAATCAATTTGCGCATCAGGACGCGGGCACAAATTCTGAGATTGCTGAATTCTGTCAGCTGAATTATGGCGTAACTTTTCCCATGTTCCAAAAAATTGATGTCAACGGCTCAAACGCGCATCCGCTCTACAAATGGCTCAAAAGCCAGAAATCAGGGCTTCTTGGCGGCACCATCAAATGGAATTTTACAAAATTTCTTGTCAGCGCTGACGGAGACGTTTTGGCACGTTTTGCGCCAAATGTTGAGCCAGCAGAAATTGAATCAGAAATCAAAAAATTAGTAGGAGAATAAATGTCACATAAAAAATTTGGTCGTGTTCATGTTATTGTCATGGACTCTGCAGGTATTGGTGAAGCGCCAGATGCGGGGAATTTCTTTAACCAAAAGACACCAGACACAGGCTCAAACACCATCGGTCACATTTCAGAGCAAGTTGGTCTCGATGTGCCAAACTTTCAAAAAATTGGTCTGGGAAATATCACGCCCCTCAAGACGGTCGCAGCAACAGATGTGCCGCTTGGCTATACGACAAAGCTCGAAGAAGTTTCAAACGGTAAAGATACGATGACAGGTCACTGGGAAATCATGGGTCTTGATATCGTGGACCCATTCCCAGTTTATCCCGATGGTTTTCCAGAGGAACTTCTGACTAAAATTGAAGAATTTTCTGGTCGTAAAGTGATTCGTGAAGCCAATAAGCCCTATTCGGGAACGGCTGTCATTGATGACTTCGGGCCGCGTCAGATGGAGACTGGCGAGCTGATT
>JAIRUZ010000059.1 GCA_031254115.1 Streptococcaceae bacterium | reverse complement strand
ATTTCTGTATGGAATTTTTCAAATGCAGTCATTCACGATTTGGCTCAGCTCTCCACTTTGCCCAAAATTGAACAGGTATTAAAAAAGTATTCATATTCCGGAATAATTCATGAAGATTTGACAAAATCGTCAGATTCTAATGACCTAAGTAAAACAATAAATAATGCAAAATGGCTCAAAGAACAATTGAGCCGAGGGGCTTTGTTGAGTCAAAAAAGTGTCGGTTCAACGGTTAGTGATCACGCACGTTACTTGAATTATGAATTTCAAATTAGTTCGGCCTATTTAGAAAATTTTCCGATTTATGATGAGAATGGAAAACGCGTCAAAATTTCTAATTCAGAAAAAGAGCTGGTAGAACTTGTTCCACTTGGAATGAAAGCTCAAGGGCAAGCTATCACAAGCGAAGTAAAAGAGGATCATGACTTTCAAGAAACAATCGCATCCCCATCAAAATCAAGTAATATACATGCCAGTAATGTAAAAGTTATTTATATTCACCCAGTTGCACCTGCCGTCAGCCCCAATTCGGCACCTGCCAGTCAAGTGCTTTATAGAGTTTTTACAACATCAAATATTTCGGATTATTCAGGATATGGAGATGAAATTATTGGGTCAGATAATTTATATCTTTATAAAATGAATAAAAAAGGTTTTGCATACGACAATGATCCGAATCACTTGGTTAATGGACTTTCTTTCGGAGAAGAAGCAGGGCCACTCTATACAAATCGCGTTCTGGCTGCAATTTTGCAGGATGGACCAATGATTGGCGTGTTTTCTCTGTCGGTCGTTGTCTATATTTTCAGCTTCTTTATTGGCTTCTTACAGTTTAAAGTTATTAATAAAAAAGAAATTAGAACAAGAGTATTGCTAGGAGTGGATAAAAAGATTTTTTATCTCAAGTATTTAAGGCGGCATTTAATCTTTGTGATATTTCTAATACTGACAAGCGTGATTTTGGCTAATTTACCTCTGTTGATAATGTTTGCGTGTTTATTAGCCACAGATTTTGTTTTATTATGGGTAAGCGGACAAAATAGGAGAGGTCTACAAAATGATTAAATTAGAAAATGTATATAAATCTTATGGCAGAGAGTTGTTCGAGGATTTTTCATTGACGATTAAAGATGGGGAATTCCTTGGGATAAAAGGGACGAGTGGAAGTGGTAAAACAACTTTACTGAATATGATAGGCGGGATAGAAAAAATAGACGCTGGAGATATAAGTCTTGGAAAAATGTCTTATTCGCGATTAAATGCAAAAATACAAAAGAAGCTTTTTCGGTACCATATTTCATTTATCTTCCAAAATTTTGGGCTACTTGAAAATGAGACCGTTTACGAAAATTTGTCTTTAGTTTTGAAATTGAATAAAATACCGAAAGGATTTCATAAAGAAAATATAATTAAGGCATTAAAGCGTGTCAATCTGGATTATGTTGGTTTAAAGGCGAAACCAAATACATTATCGGGAGGAGAGCAACAGCGTCTGGCGGTTGCTCGGGTAATTTTAAGTGACAATCCAGTAATATTGGCGGATGAACCAACGGGTTCATTAGATGAGGCAAATGGAGATTTGGTAATGCAATTGCTAAAATCTTTAAATGAAAAGGGAAAAACAGTAATCACGGTTACCCACTCGAATCGCTATGATCGTTTGTTTTCAAGAACGATTTATTTGGCAGGAAAGGAATAGAATTTTATTGAAAACCAAACTTGCAGTTGGTTAGCCAGAATTTAAATTTATTAGGAGTTGTCAATCGTTTTTCTGGCAACTCTCTTTTATTTGTAAAAATATGATAAAATAACCTAAAATGAAAGATATCGAATTAAAAATTCCGCGGCATATTGGCGTGATTATGGACGGCAATGGGCGTTGGGCGAAGGCGCAGGGCAAGCCGCGCGTGTTTGGGCACAAGGCGGGGATGGACGCGATTGAGCGGACGGCGATTTATGCACAAAAACTCGGTGTTGAGGTGCTGACGGTTTACGCGTTTTCGACGGAAAATTGGTCGCGGCCGCTTGACGAAGTCAAGTTTATCATGTCGCTGCCGATCGACTTTTACAAGCGTTTTGTGCCAGTGCTAAATCGTGAAAATATCCGCATTGGCATGATTGGCGCGCGTTCGGGCGTTCCTGATGCGACGCTTAAGGCGATTGACCGCGCGATGATGGATACAGCGAGAAATACGGGCATGTTGCTGAATTTTGCGTTGAATTATGGTGGGCGACAGGAAATTTTATCGGCGATTAAGAAGCTATCAGCTGATGGGAAGGATCTGTCAGAGCTGACAGAAGAAGAGTTTTCCAGTCAGCTGACAACGGCGAATTTGCCCGATCCAGATCTGATTATTCGGACGTCGGGCGAGCTGCGTTTGTCAAATTTCATGCCGTGGCAGACGGCCTATGCGGAGCTGTATTTTACGGAGCTGCTTTGGCCTGACTTTGATGAAGCGGCGCTTGATACAGCTATTGCGGCGTTTCGCGCGCGCGACAGACGATACGGAGGTGTGAAATTATGATGCAACGAACGCTGACCGCAGTGATTGCGGGCGCAGGCTTTGTGGCGTTTTTAGTGATTGGCGGTTGGGCTTTTCAGGCACTCACGGGCGCTCTTGCTATTGTCGCGATTTACGAACTTTTCAAAATGCACGGCCTTAAAATTAACACGCTTGCGACGATTCTTGCGTTTGCGGCTGGCTTTGTGCTTGCATTTCCGCGGCTGACGTTAGCTGCCGGGCTTGATGCAAGCGGGCCGTTTCAGGCGTTTGGCTTTCTTGTGCTTGTGATGCTGGGCGTGATGGTCTTCTCACACGGCGACTATACGCTGGAAAATATCGGGTTTTCATTTGTGGCTGCGTTTTACGTGGGATTTGGCTTTGGAAATCTCGCGCTTGCGCGCGAAAATAGCTTGTTTATAGCCGCTCTTGCGGTTTTGATTGTCTGGTCAACGGATATTTTTGCGTATCTCACGGGTCGCCAGTTTGGGCGCCATAAGCTTTTGCCTGAAGTTTCGCCCAATAAAACGATTGAAGGCGCGCTGGGCGGGATTCTTGGCAGCGTTGTGGTGAGCTTGGTTCTTGTTTTGATTTTTAAACGCTACGCGCCAATGCTCGGGTTGCTGAAAATGACGATTTACGCGGTCATTTTTTCAAGTGCTGCACAAATGGGGGATTTGGTCGAGTCAAGCATCAAACGGCATTACGGGGTGAAAGATTCGGGGAATATTCTCCCAGGCCACGGCGGTATTCTTGACCGATTTGACAGCATGATTTTTGTTTTACCGATCATGCATCTTTTAGGCTTGTTTTGAGAGGTAGAAAATGCAAATTTTAACAAATATTCTCGTTTTTATTCTCGTGTTTGGCGTGATTGTCGCGGTACACGAATACGGACATTTGTGGTGGGCGAAGCGCGCGGGGATATTGGTGCGCGAATATGCCATCGGTTTTGGGCCAATGCTCTTTAAACACACGGCAAAGGACGGCACGTTGTACACGATTCGCATGATTCCAGCGGGCGGTTATGTGCGCATGGCCGGCTGGGGCGATGACGAGACGGAGATTAAAAAAGGTCAGGCTGCGAGTTTGGTGATAAATGACGCGGGGCATGTCACGCGGATCAATCTTTCTGAGAAAATGGCTCTTGAAAATGCGATTCCAGTGCAGATTACAGCGTTTGATTTTACAGATGCGCTTTATATTGAAGGCGATGTTTTTGGCGAGACGAAGCGTTATGAGCTTGAGCGGACGGCGACGATTATTGAGGAAGATGGCGCGGAGGTGCGGATTGCGCCAGCCGACGTGCAATATCCGAACGCGAGCGTTATCGGCAAGCTGACAACGAATTTTGGGGGTCCGCTGAACAATTTTATTCTCGGTTTGGTGGCTTTTATTGTCCTCGTCTTTATGCAGGGTGGCGTGGCAAGCAACACCAACACAATCGGTAATGTCGCGTCAAATTCGCCTGCGGCTGCGGCTGGGCTGAAATCGGGCGATACCATTACTAAAATTGGCACGACGCAAATTTCAAATTGGCAGCAGCTGACAAACGCCATCACGTCTGACAAAAACGGCGCATCACTGCCGGTAACTTTTGAGCGACAAGGTGTCACAAAAACGGCGACGGTCGCGCCTGAAAAGCTTGAAGGAAGCTATAAGTTTGGCGTTAGTCAGTCGCTAAAAACAGATATTGGCAGCAAAATTTTGGGCGGTTTTCAGATGACGCTAAACGCGATGACTCTCATTTCCCAAGCATTAGGCAAACTTTTCACGCATCCATCGCTCAATCAGCTGGGCGGTCCTGTTGCGATTTTTCAAGCGACGGGTCAAGCGGCGCAAGGCGGCGTGCTTACAGTTCTGGGCTTTCTGGCGCTTCTTTCCATCAATCTTGGGATTGTCAATCTCGTCCCGATTCCTGCGCTTGACGGCGGGAAAATCGTGCTTAATCTGATTGAAGCGATTCGCCGTAAACCGCTCAAACCCGAGCACGAGCAAGTCGTCACGATTGCGGGCGCCGTGTTTATGATTGTGCTCATGATTGCTGTGACGTGGAATGACATCATGCGCGGCTTTATACATTGAAATTAAAAAATCTGGCATAATTTTCCAGATTTTTTAGTTCCAGCTGGTGAGCGAAATTTCGCCCGAATTTAAAATTTTTGTGGTACCGTCGTCGCACGCGACAATGAGTTCGCCCTGTGCGCTCAAATCCATCGCGCGCCCTGTGAAATCTTGTCCTGATTGCGTGAAGGTGATTTTTTTGCCTAAAATAAAACTGTGCGCTTTGTAAAGGGCCATAAAATCAGCATGCTGGAGCTGCTCAAATTGCGCCCATATTTCGCCGATAAGGTTGTCAGCGCTGATAGTGGGCGGCTCGTCAAAAAACAAAGACGTCGCGCGTTCTGTCAGTGCTGACGGAAACTCAGAAATCGCAAAATTAATGCCCATCCCAAGAATAATCTGACTTTCACGCGTTACGCGCGTCGTTGCCTCTGTCAGGATTCCAACTATTTTTTTATCTCCCAGATAAAT
>JAIRUZ010000019.1 GCA_031254115.1 Streptococcaceae bacterium | reverse complement strand
ATTCTCGGAGCACCTGGCGACAAGCGCCGCACGGGCTGATAGGCTGCACCGTTTCCCCATAAATCGTAATGCTTGAGAAATCCGTCACGCCCTCAGAAATCGCCTTGAAAATCGCCGTTCGCTCGGCACAATTTGTCAGCCCAAAGCTGGCATTTTCAATGTTACAGCCCTGAAAAACCGCGCCATCAGCTGCAACAAGCGCTGCTCCCACGGGAAAATGCGAATAGGGTACATAAGCACGCGCAGCCGCCGAAATAGCCTCTTTAATATGCGCTGTCACTTTGCAGCCCTTCCATAATCGCAACGCCTGACGAGCAACCAAGACGCGTCGCCCCCGCCGCAATCATTGCCTCAGCGTCTGCAAGACTGCGAATGCCGCCTGACGCCTTCACGCCCATTTTAGGCCCAACCGTTTGGCGCATCAAAGCAACATCAGCGGCCACAGCGCCACCCGTTGAAAAACCAGTCGATGTCTTGACAAAGTCTGCACCTGCGGCCTGCGCCGCTTTGCAAGCTTTGACCTTTTCGTCGTCTGTCAGCAAGCACGTTTCAATAATGACTTTGAGCAACTTATCGCCCTTGACCGCATTCACAGTGGCAATGTCTGACTGAACCAGCGCCCAATTGCCAGCTTTCGCCGCGCCGATATTAATCACCATATCAATTTCATCAGCACCATTTGCAAGCGCGTCTTGCGCCTCAAAAGCTTTAATCTTGGAGGTATTTGCGCCTAGAGGAAAACCAATCACCGTGCAAACCTTGACTGTGCTGTCTTTGAGCGCGTCCGCCGCGTGGATCACCCACGTCGGATTGATACAAACGGACATAAAGTCATAGCGTTTTGCCTCGGCAAGCACCGCGTCAACCTGCGCGAGCGTTGCGTCTGCTTTGAGGATTGTGTGGTCAATGTATTTGTTAATTTTTTCTGTCATGATGACTCCTAATCTATAATTTCTAAAATTTCTTTATGCGGGGCGCTTGACGCGCCGATTTCGATGAAACTCTCGAACTCGGCGAGCAACTCAGCTGTGATGGGCTTATTGCTGTACAATGTCGCGATTTCATCGCCCACTTCCACCGTGTCACCAACTTTTTTGTGCAAGTTAATACCAGCCTCAAAGTCAATCACATCCGATTTGACGGCGCGTCCCGCGCCCAATTTCATCGCGACAAGCCCGATGCCAAGCGCTGCCTCTTTCGTAATCACGCCTGCTTTAGAGCAACTGACAGTTTTGATAAATTCGGCTTCAAGTGGCTCTGTCAGCCATTCCGGCTTACCATGTTGCGCACGCACCATCTCGATAAATTTCGCATAAGCCGCGCCGTTTGTCAGATGTGACACAATCTCGTCAAGCGCCTTGTGTACACCCGCGAGATCCAGCATAATCTGCGCCAGCTCACAGATAAAAGTCTGCAGCTCCTTGCGCCCGCCGCCTTGCAGCACCTGAATCGACTCTTGAATCTCATTGCGATTGCCAATCGCCTCGCCCAGCGGCTGATTCATGTCGGTAATAACCGCAACCGTGCGCCTGCCAACGGCATTGCCAAGATTGACCATTGTGCGTGCGAGAAGCCGCGCATCTTCAACCGTCTGCATAAAAGCACCATCGCCGACCGTCACATCAAGTAAAATCGCGTCCGATCCACTGGCAATCTTTTTCGACATAATGGAACTTGCAATCAGCGGAATAATATCCACCGTTGACGTGACATCGCGCAGCGCATACAGCAGCTTATCAGCCTTGACCAGATCTTCGGACTGGCCAATAATTGCGAGACCATGCGTCTTCACCTGCTCCTTGAACGCAGCCATATCAAGCTCGACCGTGAAGCCAGGAATCGACTCGAGCTTGTCAAGCGTCCCACCCGTGTGGCCGAGCCCGCGCCCAGACATCTTGGCAACTGGCACGCCAAACGACGCCACCAGCGGCACCAAAATCAGCGAGACCTTATCGCCCACGCCACCTGTCGAATGCTTGTCCACCTTGACGCCTAAAATATCCGACAAATCAATTTCTTCGCCCGAATGCACCATCGCCATCGTCAAATCCGCCGTCTCGCGCGTCGTCATGCCCTGAAAATACACCGCCATCGCCCACGCCGACATCTGATAATCTGGAATCTCGCCCGCCGCATAGCGCGCAATCATCCACTCTATCTCATCCGTCGTCATCTCGCGCCCCGCACGCTTCGACCGGATCAAATCCACCATTCTATAAGTCATATATTCATTCTATCAAAAAAGAAGCGTTTTCGCAACGTTTCTTTAAATTGTGTAGCTTCATCTCACGCCTCATTTTTTGCGAGACGTTTTCCAAAGGCACCAAAAAGATTGAGAAAAAATTGGACAAGCGCGACAAAAAAGAGTGAAAACCAACGCACAGGCACAATCGGCAACCCCAAAATTTCTGTGCCGAGCCAAATCACGGCGCTTGAGAGAAAAATGCCAAAAATGCCTGTCACAAAAAAGAGCGCAAAACGGACGAACAGATGGCTTTTCACCTTGAAAATAAACGCAATATTGAACAAAAAGGAAAGAATGGTTCCAACGACGATTCCAATCGCATTTGCCAGATATTCATTCATGAAATTGAGCAGCACTAAAAAGACACCTTGGTCTGAAAACATGCCAATCGCCCCAGCAACGATTGACAAAAGCGTCATGCGCGCGACACCTTTTCCTGAAAAATCCATCAGTTAAATCCGATGCGTCGTTTGGCGATATGATACAAGGCGACGGATGCGCGTCTCCCCGTTGCGCCTGGTAAGTTCATGGCCGTGCCCATCAGTCCGCTGCGAAGTCGGCGGTAAAGACGTTCGTCTTTTTCCTTGATACTCAACCAAAACTCGGCTTTTTTGTCCAAATCTTCTTGTGTGCCCGAGAGCAAACACACAACACTTGAAACCGTTGTGATAATCTCAAGGAAATTAAGACAATATTGGCGCAACTTTTTGCTCGGCAATTTCCACGGATCGTACGCATCTAGCATAATCTGGTTAATCAAAAGCTGTTGGTCAATGCGCGCAATCATATTGGCTTCATTGACCGACTGATCAGGACGTCCGATAAAATAGCGATAAAAATCCACATTCAAGTAAAACATATGCTTCACATAGGCCAGCGGAATGTACGCATAGATATTATCCACGTAAAATGTGTGCTCTGGAAGCGTCAGATTGCAATCGCGCAGGATTTGCGTGCGATAAATCAGCGAGTGCATCAGCATGTAATTGCCTTTGTAAAAATAGCGCACGTCTTCCCATGTAAACAGACGATTTTCGGGCAGCATTCCCCGATAATTCATGCCTTTTTTATTGACGAAAGCCGCATTCTCATAGATGAAGTTGGTAATCATCATGTCAATCGGCACGCTGCGTGACGTCAGATGGCGCAAATTTTTGAGCACACGATTGTAGGCATAGGCATCAACCCAGTCATCCGAATCAACAACTTTGAAAAATTCACCTGATGCCGCGCGAATACCCGCATTGACTGCTGCGCCATGCCCACCATTTTCCTGATGAATCGCGCGAATCATCTCCGGAAAATCGCTCGCATAACGATTGGCAATTTCAGCGGTACGGTCAGTTGAGCCGTCGTTGATAATGAGAATCTCGACTTCCTCGCCGCCCAGCATCAGCGACTGAATACAATTTTCCATGTAATCTTGTGAGTTGTAGCACGGAATTGCGATTGTTAGTAATTTCGTCACGTTTATCTCATTTCTATTTTTCTATTTTTTGATACTGCGCAAAATCCAGTATCCTTTGTTTTTCTCGATAATGTCACAGTTGCCAAAAATTTCTGTCAGTTTTGTGAGCGCTGACGGAGCGCCTTGCTTCTTCTGGATAACCACCCAAAGAGCGCCACCAGCTGACAGATGCGCATAACTTTCAGATAAAATGCCGTGCACGACTGATTTTCCTGCGCGAATGGGCGGATTGGTGACAATGTCGTCAAACACTTGCCCTGTCAGCGCTGACAGCTTATCAGATTCGAGAATTTCAATGTCTGTCAGCTGATTAAGCGCCGTATTTTTTTCTGTCAGTTCAAGCGCGCGCGCATTGACGTCAACCAGAGTCGCTGTCAGCGCATATTTTTTGGCGAGCGTGAGGCCAAGCACACCATAGCCGCAACCAACATCAAGCAAATTTTTTCCGCTTGGCGTAAAACTATCCAGCAGCACGCGCGTCCCGTAATCAATTGAACTTTTGCTAAATACGCCCGCATCTGTGTGAAACTGCATGCTCTGCCCCAAAAGCTCAACTGACAATTCGCGTCTGTCATGCGCCAAATCTGAATTGTTTTCAAAATACATGTTCGTTTTGCTCATGATACCCTAGATTTTACCATAATTTATGATAAAATAGCTTTCATGAACGAATTTCTGAATTTTGATGAAATTTCACGCAAAACGTGGCAAAATCTCTATAAAACAAGTCTTGCGCCGCTCACGCACGACGAGCTTGAAAACATCCGCTCGCTAAACGATGAAATTGGCCTGCAAGACGTCAGCGATGTTTATCTTCCACTTGTCCATCTCGTCAGGCTCTACAAAAAAACGCTTGATGATATGAGCTTTTCAAAAGGCCTTTTTCTGCAAAAAATTGTCAAAACACCACCGCTAATTATCGGTATTTCTGGCTCTGTTGCTGTCGGAAAATCAACGACGGCGCGACTTCTTCAACTTCTCCTGACGCGTGCGTTTAAAAATACCACAGTTGAGCTCGTCACGACTGACGGTTTTCTTTTTAGCAATAGCGAGCTTGCCACGCGCGGCCTGAGTGAACGCAAAGGATTTCCTGAGAGTTATGACATGGAACGACTGATGCAGTTTCTCTATCAAATGAAATCGGGCGAGAATGGCAAAATTCCGATTTATTCTCACGAAACGTACGATATCCTGCCCGGCGAATTCCAAACGCTTGAAAGCCCTGATATTTTAATTTTTGAAGGCATCAATGTCCTGCAAAATCCACAAAATGACTTGCTTTATATTAACGATTTTTATGATTTTACGATTTATATTGATGCTGACAAATCACTCATCAAGAAATGGTATCTCGAGCGTTTTGATAGTTTGCTCAAATTGGCTGAGCGCGAGCCCGACAACTTCTATCATCAGTTTACAAAGCTTCCCTACAATGAAGTTATGGCAATCGCTGAGGAAACATGGCAGACGGTCAATTTGCCGAACTTGAGCGATTACATTGCGCCAACGCGCAATCGAGCGGAAGTCATCATTCACAAAACGGAAAACCACCGCATTGACAAAATCTATTTAAAGAAATTTTAACATAAACAAAATTACGTAAAATTAAAATTACATAACTATTTTTATGTAAGAAAGGAAATCTGATTCATGGAAAAAATTATCGTTCTCGACTACGGCTCCCAGTACAATCAGCTTATCGCCCGCCGCATCCGTGAGCTCGGCGTTTATTCAGAGCTCATGACCCACAAAGTGACCGCACAAGAAATTAAAGCCATTGCTCCCAAAGGAATTATCTTATCAGGCGGCCCAATGTCCGTTTACGCCGAGAATGCGTTTGATATTGATCCCGAGATTTTTAATCTTGGAATCCCCATTTTGGGCATTTGCTACGGCATGCAACTGATGAGCGCCAAGCTTGGCGGACGGGTCGAAGCTGCTGGCGAAGCTGAATATGGCGTTGCGCCGCTTACTCTTCAAGCCACTTCTCCTCTGTTTGAAAAGACGCCTGACAGCCAAAATGTCCTCATGAGCCACGGAGACCGCGTAACAGCAATTCCAGAAGGTTTCAAAGTTATCGCAACTTCGCCCAATTCCCCCTTTGCAGCCGTCGAAAATGCAGAAAAAAACTTTTATGGCATTCAATTTCACCCCGAAGTGCGGCACAGCATTTACGGCAAAGATATTTTGCGAAATTTTGCGCTCACAATTTGCGACGCGAAAGCTACGTGGTCAATGGAGAATTTCATTGACATGAAAGTGCGTGAAATTCGTGAGAAAGTTGGCGACAAAAAAGTGCTGCTCGGTTTGTCAGGCGGCGTTGACTCGTCTGTTGTCGGTGTTTTGCTGCAACGCGCCATCGGCAATCAGCTAACGAGTATTTTTGTTGATCACGGTTTTTTGCGAAAAGGCGAGGCCGATCAAGTCATGGAAACGCTCGGCGGAAAATTTGGCCTAAATATTGTCAAAGTCGATGCTCAAAAACGCTTTATGGACAAGCTTTTGGGGCTTTCGGATCCTGAGGAAAAACGTAAAATTATTGGCAATGAATTTGTGTATGTCTTTGATGATGAGGCCAGCAAATTAAAAGGCGTTGATTTTCTCGCGCAAGGGACACTTTATACGGACGTGATTGAGTCTGGGACGGATACAGCACAAATGATTAAATCCCATCACAATGTCGGCGGATTGCCAGAGGATATGCAATTTCAGCTTATCGAGCCTTTAAACACACTTTTTAAAGACGAAGTTCGCGCACTTGGTACACAACTCGGAATGCCAGATGACATCGTTTGGCGTCAGCCATTTCCGGGTCCCGGACTTGCCATTCGCGTGCTCGGAGAATTAACCGAAGAAAAACTCGAAACTGTACGTGAATCAGACGCCATTTTACGTGAAGAAATCGCGCGCGCGGGTCTTGAGCGCGACGCTTGGCAATATTTCACGGTCAACACAGACGTTCGCTCAGTCGGCGTCATGGGCGACGGCCGAACCTACGACTACACAATTGCCATTCGCGCGATTACATCCATTGATGGGATGACTGCTGATTTTGCGAAGCTCCCTTGGGAATTGCTTCAAAAAGTATCCAACCGAATCGTGAACGAAGTCGCAAATGTAAACCGTATTGTCTACGACGTGACCCCTAAACCACCCGCAACAGTTGAATGGCAATAACAAAAATACCACCCGATTTACGGGTGGTATTTTTGTTATTTCTGCTTTTCTTCTTCATAATCGCCGTTGCTGCAGACGACTTGTTTGCCGCCGCCGCGTACTTTTTTCTCAACAAGGAAAGCACCACATTTGGGACAATCGCGTCCGACAGGTTTGTCCCAGCTTGTAAACTCGCAAGCGGGATAACGGTCACAGCCATAAAAAAGACGTTGCCGTTTCGTTTTGCGCTCAATAACTTGACCCTCATGGCACGTCGGGCACAGGACGCCGATTTCTTTGACAATCGCTTTTGTATTACGGCATTCTGGAAAATTTGAACACGCATAAAACTTGCCAAAACGCCCCAGTTTAATCACCATAGGATGTCCGCAGACATCACAGTCAAAACCTGCCGGCTCATCTTTGATGACAATTTTTTCCATCTCGACTTCCGCTTTTTCGAGCTCTTTCTCAAACGGCTTATAAAATTGATCCACGACTTCTTGCCAAGGACGCCCGCCATCTTCGACTGAATCCAAATCATGTTCCATTGCAGCCGTAAACTCAGTATTGACAATGTTCGGGAAATATTCAACAATCAGCGAATTGACAATCTCGCCCAATTCCGTCGGCTCGAAGCGCTTGGCTTTTAGGCTCACATAATAGCGCTTTTGAATGGTTTCAAGCGTCGGTGCATAGGTTGATGGCCGCCCGACGCCGTTTTCTTCAAGCGTGCGAATAAGCGTTGCTTCGCTGTAACGCGCAGGTGGTTGCGTAAAGTGCTGCTCGGGTCGCATGGTAACTTTTTTGACCTCATCACCTGCTGCCATTTCGGGCAAAATATTGTCGCGGTCGTTGTCTTTATAAACCGCGAGATAGCCCTCAAATTTGACTTGCGAGCCATTTGCCACAAACATCACGCCATTTTGTGAGAGATTAACTTTGACGGTGTCAAATACGGCCGCCGTCATTTGCGAGGCGACAAAGCGATTCCAGATTAATGTATAGAGCTTCAGCTCGTCTTTGTTCAAATATTTCGCGATAGACTCTGGCGTGTTGAAAATATTGGACGGTCGAATCGCTTCGTGGGCATCTTGCGCACCTGCTTTGTTGACCGTTTTGGAGCCGTGTTTACTGAAATTTGCGCCAAATTTTTCTGTGATAAACTTGGCAGCCGCGCCTTGTGCGACAGGCGAAATACGCGTGGAATCTGTACGCATGTACGTGATAAGACCCTGATGTCCCTGAGCACCAAGCGTGACGCCTTCATAGAGATGCTGCGCGACCATCATGGTTTTGCGCGTCCGAAAATTGATTTTATTGGCAGCGTCCTGCTGCATCGTGGACGTTGTGTAGGGCAATGGCGCATTTCTACGACGCTCTTTTTTCTCAACTTTATCAACACTGAAATCATCCGTTTTTAGACGTCCCATGACTTCTTGAACGTCTTCATTCACACCAAGTGCGCGTTTTTTTCCATCTACGCCCCAAAAAGCGGCTTTAAATTTCTTGGCTCCCTTTTTGAAATCGCCGTCAATTGTCCAATATTCTTCTGGAACAAAGGCCTTGATTTCATTTTCACGGTCGATAATAAGCTTGAGCGCGATAGACTGCACGCGCCCAGCTGACAGTCCTTTTTTGACTTTTTTCCAAAGAATCGGGCTGATAGAATAGCCGACCAAGCGGTCCAGCACCCGACGTGCTTGCTGTGCATCAACCAAATCCACATCAATCGAACGCGGCTCTTTAAACGCATCTTTGACGGCATCTTTTGTGATTTCATTAAAGACGACGCGATTTTTTTCATTGACAGGAAGCTCCAAAATATGAGCCAAATGCCAGCTGATAGCTTCTCCTTCGCGGTCCGGGTCACTCGCGAGATAGACGGCCTTGGCCGCTTTGGCTTCTTTTTTGAGTGAATTAATCAGCGGCGCTTTCCCGCGAATATTAATGTACTGCGGCTCGTAATTATTTTCAATATCAACTGACATCGTCGATTTTTTGAGATCGCGGATGTGTCCGATACTTGCAACGACTTTATAATTGCGTCCTAAATACTTTTCGATTGTTTTCGCTTTGGCGGGCGACTCGACAATGACTAAATTTTTACCTTTAGTGATTGGTTTACTGCGTTTTTTTGTCGTTGTTTTTGATTTTATAGTTTTTACAGGCATAGTTCTCCTTCGCTCGGACAAGTATAAAGTAATTTTTTTAAATTGTCAAGTAATAGTGTTTTCTTATAGGAAAACAAGCTTATCAAATACAGCTAAAAATAGGCTTAAAGGCTTGCGTACTCTTCCAAAATGTCACTTGCACGAAAAACGAGTTTTGCGCCTTGCTGAATCAAGTGATTGCAGCCATCGGAATGTCCGTCGGCAATATTTCCTGGCACGGCAAATACGTCGCGCCCTTCTTCCATGGCGCGCTCAGCTGTAATCAGCGAGCCCGAGCGCATTTTTGCCTCAAAGACGACAACGCCAAGCGAAAGGCCAGCGATGACGCGATTGCGTTCAGGAAAATGCCATTTCAAAGGCTTCTCGCCAGGGGCATATTCCGTCAAAACCAGCTGTTTTTCCATCAGATAATTTTGTAAGTTTCGATTTTCTGACGGATAAAAGACATCAAGTCCCGAGCCAATCACAGCAATCGTAGGTTTATCAGCTCTGAGAGCTGATACATGGCTCGCCGTATCAATTCCTCTGGCAAGTCCTGACACGATTGCAAGCGCTGACGGAAATTCGCGCACAATTTTCTCTACCGCTTTTTGCCCGTCAGGCGTTGCATCTCGCGAGCCAACAAATGCTAATTTCGGGTGTTTGAGAAGTTCCAAATCGCCTTGATAAAAAAGTAAAACGGGCGGATTATAAATCTGTTTGAGCCGCTCCGGATAAATGTCGTCTAAAATCGAAAAGCTTTTAAATTTGACAAATTCTGCGTGGAGCTCTTTGACAGCTTGCGTTTTATAACGCTCTGTAAAATCCGCCAATGATTTGGCCTGCGCAATCTGTCCAATTTGTCTGAGCGTGAGTTTTTCAGCGTGTTGGCGCTGAAATTTCAGCAGCAAATTGACCCCGAGATTTGTCAGTCCTGCTTGCTTATACCTAAAAATATCAAAAGTGTTCATTTTTTCCTCCTACTTATTATGCGTAAAAAATCGTGAAATGTAACACGAATTCTTAATTTTCTCGCAAATAAGCCAAAACATGATAAAATAATGCAATGAATGAAAAATACTGGAAACCGTGGAAAATAGGCGATGTAGAGATTGACAATCGCATAGTGCTCGCACCGATGGCCGGTATCACGAACAAGGCCTTCTTGTCGCTTGCAAAAGAATTTGGCGCAGGTCTTGTCGTTTCGGAAATGATTTCTGACAAGGGCATCGAGTTTCGTAATAAAAAAACGCTGTCCATGCTTGATTTTGAAGGCGTGCCGCATCCGCTGTCGATTCAAATTTTTGGTGGTGACGCAGACACGCTTGTTGAAGCGGCCAAATTTGTCGAAGCCCATACGAACGCGGACATTATTGACATCAACATGGGCTGTCCCGTGCCAAAAGTCACCAAAAATGAGGCGGGAAGCCGCTTGCTTCTTGACCCTGACAAGGTTTACGAGGTCGTGAACGCTGTCAGCCATGCGATTTCCCTGCCGCTGAGCGTTAAAATCAGGCTGGGTTGGGACAACAATCACCTCTTGGCCGTTGAAAATGCCAAGGCGATCGAGGCAGGCGGCGGCGCGGCCGTTGCCATGCACACGCGCACCAAAGCGCAAGCTTACACAGGGCACGCAAAAGATAATTGGCACTTTCTTAAGCAGCTGACAGAGGCTATAAGCATTCCTGTGATTGGAAATGGCGACATCAAAACGCCTGAAGATGCCAAACAGATGATTGATGAAACGGGCGTCACTGCTGTCATGATTGGCCGCGCGGCTCTCGGAAATCCTTGGATGCTGGCACGTAGCGCACATTATCTCAAAACGGGCGAGCTTTTAGACGAGCCTTTACCGATTGAAAAAATCGAAACTGCAAAGCTCCATCTCGCGCGGCTCGTTGCGCTAAAAGGCGACTATTTAGGCCCCGTTGAATTTCGCCAGCACGCGGCATATTACCTCAAAGGCATTCCCAAATCCGCGAAAGTCAAAGCCGCAATCAATAGTGCACACTCACAAACGGAGATTTTAGAAATTTTTGAGACTTATACTTTAAAGAACTTATAAAAAAATCGCTGGTTTTCAGCGGTTTTTGCTTATTTTTTGAGACGTTTTTTGGCGTAAAGGAAATCACCCATGACTTCGTGAACGTTGATGATGCTGACAAATGCCTGTGGATCGATTTCCGCAAGAATATTTTTGACATCCATAATTTCACGCGGATTGAGAACGACGTAAATAATCTTTTTCTCTGCGCCCGAATAAACGCCTTCACCGTCGAGGTAGGTCGCGCCCCGTGACACTTCATCCATGATGCGCTTAGAAACCTCCTCATATTTTTGCGAAATGATGAGCATCCCGCGCACTGTGTAGCCGCCCGACTGAACAAATTCGAGTACTTGCGAGGCAACAAAACTTGCAATCAGCGTGTACATCATATTGTGCAGATTGATATAAGACAGCGAAAGTGTGAGGACAACGGCATCAATCGTGAGAAACGTTGTGCCAAAGGGAATGCCGCGTTTTTCGCGCAGCAAGCGCGCGATAATATCAGAGCCGCCTGACGTGCCGCCAAATCGGAAAATAATCCCAATACCAACACCCGCTGCAACACCCGCGAGAAGCGACGCAATCAGCATATCATGGTCGACATTGATGAAGATATGGACGATTTGGAAGAGCCAAATGAAAAATGAGAGTGAGAGATTGCCGAAAATCGTGTAGGCAAACATGCGGCGTCCCAAATAAATCCAGCCGATGACAAGCAAAGGAATATTGAGTAAAATTTGTGTGAGCGCGGGATTAATACCCCATAAGGCATGTCCAATCAGTGTCAGACCTGCAATTCCGCCTTCGGCGAGCCTATTTGCCATATTGAACTCGACAAAACCAAAGGCATAGATGGCGGAACCGACGCCAATCATAAAAATATTTAAAACATGGTTACGATAAAATTTTAACACGTTTCTCCTTTCTCGTTTTTATTTTTAGGGATGATCCTCGTCAAATTTGCCGAGAATACGGACATTTTGCGCGATGGTGACAAACGCATGCGGATCATTTTTTTTGATAATATCTCTGAATTCGTGGTATTCAAAGTTGGTAATAGCCGTCATGACAATAGTTTTTCTGGCATGTGTAAAGCCGCCTTCAGCGCCGCGAATCATGGTTACGCCGCGGTGCAATTTTTCAGAAATCGCGTCTTTAATATCATCAGGATTTTCTGTGATAATCGTCACTTGCATCTTCTTTTGCTTGTCAAAAACAGCATCGGTCACGCGTCCAGCAATGAAAACGACGATGAGTGAATAAAACATATTGGGCCAACCAAATAAAGCACCCGCAAGTGTGACAATTACGGCGTTAAACGCCGTTCCGACAACGCCAACCGTACGTCCTGTATGCCTGCGAATCGTCAAGCTGATAATGTCTGTACCACCTGAACTGATATTATTTCTGAACACATAACCGACGCCTAGCCCCATGAGAACAGCGCCCGCGAGAGCATTGATGATTGGATCATGCGTGAGCGTGACGCGCGGAATGAAATGAATCATGACAGAGCTCATTGTGACGGTAAATATCGTATAAATCGTAAAGCGTTTGCCCAGCTGAAACCATGCGAGAACAAGCAACGGCAAATTGAACAGATAAATACCGAGCGAAACAGGCAAAAAATCATGTCCCGTGGCATTTATAACCAGCGTGGAGACAATTTGTGAGAGGCCGCCGATTCCAGTTGAATAAACATGCCCTGGAATGAAGAAAAAATTCATCGCAAAAGAAGATAACAAACCATAAACGACGGCTGCTGTGAACTTTTCGGTGAGTTTTTCTTTGCCAATAGATTTGAGAAGATTTAACATGGTTTGATTTTAGAAAAGGGTCAATCTTGTGGAAGTGGGTGAGGGTCTTGCGGGAAATTGTGCTTGAGCATCAGCTCATCCAGCTGCTTTTGGGAAACACGAGACGGTGCTTGTGTCATGATGTCGGCCGCGCGTTTATTTTTAGGGAAAGCGATGACTTCGCGAATATTATCTTTGCCTGCGAGAAGCATGACAAAACGGTCAAGCCCGATTGCTAAGCCGCCGTGTGGCGGAAAGCCGTATTCCAGCGCGTCTAGGAGAAAGCCAAATTGCTCCTTGGCATCTTCAAGCTTGAAACCAAGCGCTGTAAGCATATCTTCTTGTAGCGCGCGTGTGTGAATACGCAATGATCCGCCGCCCAGCTCATAGCCGTTTAACACAATATCATACGCATGCGCGCGGACTTTTGACAAATCGCCCGATGGCAATTCGCCGCGTGTTGCAGCGGTTGGCAGTGTGAACGGGTGATGCGCGCTCATATAGCGGCCTTCTTCGTCAGACCATTCAAACATGGGCCAATCAACGACCCATAAGAAATTGAATTTTGAAGTGTCAATCAGCTCAAAACGTTTCGCGACTTCTAAACGAATCGCACCGAGCGTATTATTTGCAACACTCAGCGTATCTGCCACGAAGAAGACAAGATCATTGTCGTGCAGAGCGAGACGGCTGACGACTTGTTCTTGAATGCTCGTCAAAAATTTGCCGACAGGTCCTGTGAATTCGCCGTTTTCGATTTTGATGTAAGCAAGCCCTTTGGCTCCAAATTGTTTTGCGTAATCTGTCAGCTTGTCGAGATCTTTGCGCGTGTACTGATTGGCAAGATTTCGCGCTACAACAGCTTTGACAGCGGGCGCAGAGTTAAAGACTTTGAAATCAGTCGCGTGTGCCAAATCTGTCAGGTCTGACAGCTTCATCTCAAAGCGCGTGTCAGGCTTGTCAGAGCCGTAAAAATTCATTGCGTCATTCCACGTCATGCGCGGCAAAGGAAGCGTCAGCTCAACGCCTTTTGTCTCTTTCATAACAGCTGACAAAAGCCCTTCGACAATCGTTTGAATTTCTTCTTCTGACAAAAATGACGTTTCCATGTCAACTTGTGTAAATTCGGGCTGACGATCTCCGCGCAAGTCCTCATCCCTGAAACATTTAACAATTTGATAATAACGGTCAAAGCCAGACGCCATCAAAATTTGCTTGAAAAGCTGCGGCGATTGTGGCAAGGCGTAAAATTCGCCTTTATTCACGCGCGACGGCACCAAATAATCTCTAGCGCCTTCTGGCGTGGACTTCGCAAGCATTGGCGTTTCCACATCAACAAATTCTAGCCCGTCTAAATACGTGCGAATTGTTTTTGTCACGGTATGACGCAGCGTCAAATTTGCTAGCATCTCGGGGCGGCGCAAGTCCAAGTAACGGTGTTTCATGCGCAAATCTTCAGACACTTCCACGCCATCACGAATCTCAAACGGCGGCGTTTTCGACTTGGCAAGCACCGTCATCTCTTCGAGCGTCAGCTCAACCTCGCCCGTTTCGAGTTTTGGATTTGCAACTTCGCGAAGATCAATAATGCCTGTAACTTCAATGACAAACTCACTGCGCAATTTTTCAGCTTGCGCCATAATTTCTGCGCTTGCGTGCGCGGGGCTGATAACCACTTGCATCAAGCCTTTTCGGTCGCGCAAGTCAATAAAAATCACACCGCCATGATCACGACGATTATTGACCCAGCCTTTGAGCGTGATTTTTTGTCCTTCATTTTCTTTGCGCACTTCGCCGCAATAGAGTGTTCGTTTCGCCATTTTTAGCCCTCGTTCTCTTCTAAAATTTCCATGTATATTTCTGCAAAATTATCATAAAGCTCGGCAAGTGGAATCTCAACTTCTTTTCGTGTGGCAACCACGCGAACTTTCGCGATTTTTGAAGCCATTTCCGCGTCTCCCAAGGTAATGATTAATTCAGCACCATAACTTTCTGCAGATTTGTATTGCGCGACAATCTTGCGGTTCAGATAATCTCGGTCTGCGACAATGCCTTCGCGTCTGAGCGCATAAAGCAATTTGCTCGCCTCATAGCTCGCCCGCTCACCCAAAACAGCCATATAGACCTGTAAGCCTGCGTCGTGCGACAAACTGACTTCTTGTTGCTCAAGCAACAACTGCAAGCGCTCTACACCAATTGCAAAGCCAAATCCTGGCGTTTCAGGGCCGTCAAAATAACTTACCAACCCGTCATAACGACCGCCGCCGCAAAGCGTTAATTCTTTGCCGTCAATGGTTGTCATCAGCTCAAAAACTGTGTCATTGTAATAATCTAGTCCGCGTACAAGTTTCGCATCTAGCTCATAATCAATCTCTAGCGCCTCAAGCATTTCACGAACTGCCGTGAAATAAGCCGCGCTCTCCTGCGACAAATACTCTTGAACGGACGGCGCATTCTCTAAAATCGCGATATCTTGCGCTTCCTTGCTATCCAAAATACGCAGAGGATTTTCAAGCAAACGACGCTTGCTGTCCTCTGACAGCTCATTCTCATACGGCGTCAAATAATCAACCAACGCCTGATGATATGCTTTGCGCGAGGCCGCATCTCCCAGCGTATTGAGATGAAATTTCAAATGCCGCAAGCCTGTGAATTCAAAGAAATCATACGCCATCAGCATAACTTCGACATCAATGGCTGGATTTTTCGCACCGAGACATTCCACGCCTATTTGATGAAATTCGCGCAAACGCCCTGCCTGCGGGCGCTCATAGCGAAACATCGGGCCATGATACCAAAGCTTAACCGGTTTTTGAATCTCGGGCGCATACAATTTATTTTCAATATACGCACGAACAACGGATGCCGTCCCTTCGGGGCGCAGCGCGATATGACGGCCGCCTTTATCCTCAAAATCATACATTTCTTTGGTCACAATATCGCTCGTCTCGCCCGTAGCGCGAGAAAAAAGCTCATAACTCTCAAAAAGCGGCGTTTCAATTTCTTTAAAGTTATAGCCTTCAAACGTTGAGCGCGCGAGCGAAATGAGTTCAGAATACGTTTCAATATCGCGCCCCAAGCGGTCTTGTGTGCCTTTTGGCTTTTGTAATTTCATGTTTTTCTCCAACTAAGTCTGGCTCTATTGTATCACAAATTCGGCAAAGAAAAAAGCCGCAGCGCGGCTCTAGGAAGTAAACAAAGTCAGTTTTTGAAAGCTATTTTTCGACTTTTTTGTGAACAACTTTGGGCGCTTCTGGCTCTTCGATATGCGTTGCGCCAGCGCCTTTGAACACCCACATATTTTGCCTGAAATAATCCCAGCCCGAATAAACGGTGAAAAAAAGGCAGACAACAAGGAAAATAAGGCCAACTAGGTCTAGGCCAATGAGCAGAAAAATAACGGCCAACATCTGAGTTGTGGTTTTTATTTTGCCTGGCATGGCAGCAGCAAGCACTTTTCCGTCCTGCTCAACAATCAAAAGCCTGAGTCCTGTGACCGCAAGCTCACGGCAGACGATGATGGCGACTGCCCAAGCGGGAACAAGTGAAACTTCAATCATGACAACAAATGCAACGAGCGTGAGCATTTTGTCAGCCAACGGATCTGCAAATTTACCGAAATTGCTGATGACATGCCACTTGCGCGCGAGAAAACCGTCCAGCCAATCGGTAAAACTGGCAAGCGCAAAAATCCCAGCTGCAATGAGCCAGCTGGCATAACTAGCGCCAATATGCGGCCCTTTTGGCAAATAAAACACAACAATAAATACAGGAATCAGAAAAATGCGAAGCATCGTCAACTGATTGGGTAACATTTCTTTTTTTATTTTTATCATTGAGAGCTGCTTTCTGTGCTTAAACGTGTCGTTGCTGAAGTTGACGGATTTATCGGATAGGCAATATTAAGGACGAGCGAGGTGAATTTTGTGGGACTTTGACTGGCTGGAAGCGTGAGCGTTTGTCCGTCAAGCGTAATAGCAAGCTGACTTGCGTCTGAAAATGTCAGTGTTGCGCTTGTCACTTGGCTGTTAAGCGCGCCTGAAAAAACAGGATTTACAGCTGTCAGCTGGACTTGCGGAACGTTTGAATTTGTCAGCTGAATCGCGGCGCTTGAAACACCCGTTTTGAGCGTAATCTTCAAGCTGACAGGATTCTTTGCGGCTGACAAAGTCGCCGTCAGCTGCGCGCCTTTGCTAGTGACCGTTAATGCCGTAGACGCGCTTGTTGTCAGCGCTGACGACGATGACGTGGCTGATGATGACGACGACGTGCTGCTTGAATACGCAGCTGCTTGCGGGGTTGTCGTTTTAGGAAAATTCAGCACAACAATTGCCGTGACAGCCGCTATAATCAACACGGCGACAGCTGACAATAAAATAATAGGCAAATAATGCCGGCGCGTGTCTTTTTTGACTTCTTCTTGTGCAGCCATTTCTTCAAGCGTGACTGGTCGCGCCGCCACGCGCTGATCAGGCCGAATAAAACGATAATTGCCCGTATCTTCAAAAAATTCGTCATCGATTTCAACCGGCGTTTCGTTGTCATAGGCTTCAAGAATCGCCTCAGTGTCCAAATCCAGCCTAGTTGCGTACTGTTTCAAATACGCGCGCGCATAAAATTCGCCTGGAAAAGTCGCATAATTATCCGTTTCAAGTGCGGAAATATATATTTTTTTGATGGCCGTTTGCTTTTCAGCCTTGTCAAGCGACCAGCCCGTCTGACTTCGCCGCTCAGATAGGACTTGACCAATTGCTTTTTGAACCACGAAGCCTCCTTTCTAAGAGTTCAAGATATCTATTTTATCTTGGGAATGATTTGAAATTGGCTTTCTTGTGCATTTTTCAGAAAGTTTTCAGAAAATTGAGCGATTTTTTCAGCTGTCAGCTGCGCGAGAACTTCTGGAAACTCGAAAATCGTTTTGTCAGATGCCGCAGGCATCGCCGCGAACTCATTTGCGATATATTCAAGCGAATTTAAGCTGGCAAAATGCGCCCCGAGCATTTGCTTTTTGATCAGCGCCAATTTCTCTGGTTCTATTTTATAATTTTTGAGCGCATTTTTCAAGATTTTCACGAAATTTTCAGGATTTTCCGTATCGCAACTGAAAATAATGCAATGAAAACGCCCGCTGCCGTCCATCTCGAGCTCATAGCTAAAGCTATCGTCGAGCGTTCCAGCGGCATAATTTTCCTGATAAAACGCTGAGGTTTTCCCGAAATTCAGCGCGAGAAACAGCTGCAACGCCAAACGATAATCAAAAACATCTGAAATTTTTGTTTCGCCACGCAAGCCAAATGCGACTTTCGGTTGCGCGACATCGAGTGTCAATTCGCCGCAGGTGATGGCAGCTGACGGCAGAAAAACCGCGCGCCGTGGCAATTTTGATGCCTGAAATTCTTTTTTTGCCTGATTCTTGCGCACGAGTTCTGAAATTTCGTTAATTTCAAAATTTCCCGTCAAGAATAAATTCATATTTGCTGGCTGATAAAACGCTTGATGGTTGGTGTAGAGCATTTCCGCAGTGATTTCGCCAATGGATGTCGGCGTGCCCGCAATGTCTGCAGCAAGCGGCGAATTTGGATAGAGCGCAGCAAGTAGCCCCGCGTAGAGCCGCCAATCAGGTTCGTCCTGATACATCTGGATTTCCTGCGTGATAATGCCTTGCTCTTTCTCAACATTTTCCGCCGTAAAATACGGTTCTTGTACAAAATCGAGCAATAATTCTGTGCAGTCAGCAACATTTTCGACAGTCGAGAACAGATACGCCGTGCGGTTAAAACTCGTGAAGGCGTTTGTATCAGCGCCAAGTGCGCCAAACTTGTACATCACGTCGCCGTCCGCTTTTTCAAACAATTTGTGCTCCAAAAAATGGGCGATTCCTTCAGGATAAGTCGTCTCGTCAAAACGCACATCAAGCGAGCCAAAATTCGTCGTGAAAAGCCCATAAGTCTTGTGAAAATCAGCCTTCGGAAGATAATAAACAGTGAGCCCGTTGGGCAAGACGTCCGTGTAGAGCGTCTCGCCAAGCTTTTCATAATTTTTAATTTTCATCGGGACGTCCTTCCAATTCATAGACAACTTGCAGTGTGAGTTTACGCGCAACCGCCTGAATATCAGCCTTTGTGACCGCATCAAGCTGCGCCAAAAAATTGGCTTCGTCTAAATAACGCTCAGGAGCAAGAACACGCGCAAACGCTTGCTCCATAAGAGCGGACGGATTATCTTTGCTCATCAAAACGCTTGTCGTCAACATTTTTTTTGTGTCGGAAATCGCAGCGTCATCAAATTCGCCGTCAATGACGCGCTGCAACAACTCTAAAATCAGCTGTTTGGCCGTTGCCGCATTCTCGGCATCAACTCCCGCAGACACCCGAAACAAGGCGCTCCAGCTATCAAAGCTCGAGCCAATGCTGTAAGCGAGTGATTCCTGCTCACGCGCGATTTTGAATAAGAGCGAATGCGGCAAGGCGCCAAAAACGCCATTCATGACTTGAAGCGCGACGTAATCTCGGTCACCGTAAACAACAGGCAAATGCCACGCCAGCTGCAGCACAGATTGATACGCTTTTTTGGTTTCTGTCAGCACTGACAGCGGCGCTTTTTGATGTTTTCTGAAAATTTCAACATCATTTTCTCTGTCAGACCATGACCACGTCTCAAAAAGCGAGGCGACCTCTGTTTCGTCAACATTTCCAAGCACAAAAATATCAACCAAGTCTGACGCAATCATCTTTTCGTAAGTTTGTTCGACGTCAGACAAACTAACTTTCTCGACCAATTCTGGCAGTCCTTCTGCTGGTGTAAAATCGCCATAAAACAGTGTGAGCAAGCGTTTTGTCGCCACATAATTATTGTCATCTGAGAGCGATTCAAGATAATGTGTCAAATTTGTCTTTTCAATTTCAAAAATTTCAGGCGACCACAACGGACGAAAAACGACAGTGTGCAAAAAATTGACCGCTTCGCTTAGCGTATTCATCCCAACAAGCTCAGGATTGACAAGGCTCATGCCAAGCACAATCAGGTGCTCAGCGCCTTTTTTGGCAACGTCCGAGCTAAATCCCGCGCCGTACAAACCCGCCAAATGCTCCGAGAGCGCTTGATTCGTCGGAAACTCCTGGTTGGCTTCTTCCATCAGGTTTGACAGCAGCACGCGCGCGGCGACGTCGTCTTTGGCAAATTTATTTCTAAAACGAACTTGCAAGCGAATCGTTTTAAATTTTGTTTCGCGAAGAACGTGCAAATTCACGCCAGACGCTAATTTCATGGATTTCATAGGTTCTATTTTAACACAATTCTGCTATAATATTTTTATGCAAACATTCACATTATTTGATGAATCAATCATGCTCGGCCAATTTCTCAAAGAAATCGGGCTCATATCAACTGGCGGCGCAGCCAAGGCTTTTTTGGCTGAAACAGAGGTTTTCTTAAACGAAACGCCTGAAAATAGACGTGGCAAAAAGCTGTTTGAAGACGATGTTTTAGAAATTCCAGCGGCCGATTTCTCAGTCACTTTTGTCGCCGCAACGCTCGAAGAAATCGATAGCCACGCCGCTGAGCTTGCAGAAAAACAGCGCGTTCAAGCGCGCGTCAAAGAATTGAACGCCAAAAACAAAGCGGCAAAAACTGCTGCAACGAAAAAACCGCGTTCACCTTTTCACACATGATTTTAGAGACGCTGCATTTAAAAAATTTCCGCAATTATGAGACGCTTGACCTTGAGCTAAATCCGCAGCTCAACCTTTTTGTGGGTCCTAATGCGCAAGGCAAAACGAATGCGCTTGAAGCGATTTATTTTCTTGCGACCACGCGCAGCCACCGCACGCATCACGACCGCGAGTTGATGCGCTGGGAATCAAGCGAGATGCGCGTTTCGGCTATCGTCAAGAAAAATCACACCACTTTGCCGCTTGACGTCACGATGACCGCAAAAGGGCGCGTCGCCTCGGTTAATCACCTCAAAGAAACTAGGCTGGCCGATTATATTGGGCAGCTCAACGTGATTTTATTTGCGCCGGAGGATTTGGAGCTCATCAAGGGCTCGCCCGCTGGCCGCAGGCGTTTTCTCGACATGGAAATTGGGCAGGTGGACAGTCTATATCTGTACGATGTGCTGCGCTACAATCGCGTTCTCAAAGAGCGAAATAGTTACGTCAGGCTCGAACGCGCGCAAATTGACCCGATTTTTCTGGATGTTTTGGATGCGCAGCTTCTTGAATATGGCACAAAAGTTATCAACGGACGTGAAAAATTTGTCGCAAAACTGCAACAGTATGCTGCAGAAATTCACGCACAGCTGACACACAGTCTTGAAGAGCTGAAAATTACTTATCAGCCGAAAACGACGGCTGACAGATTTCAAGAGCAGCTGACAGAGCGCCGAAATCTGGACTTGATGCGCCATCAGACCAGCATTGGCCCGCACCGTGACGAATTGACGTTTCATGTGAATGGCATCAATGTCGCGGATTTTGGCAGTCAAGGGCAGCAGCGAACCGTTGCGCTTTCCGTGAAACTTGCCGAGATTGAGCTGATGCACGCTGAAACGGGCGAATATCCGATTTTGCTGCTGGACGACGTGATGAGCGAGCTTGACAATACGCGCCAGCTGGATTTGCTCGACGCTGCACTTGACAAAACCCAAACATTTATCACGACAACAACGCTTGATCACCTGCAAAATCTGCCTGACAAGTTGCAAATTTTTAACGTCATCAATGGACACATAAAAAACGCCTGAATTTGGCGTTTTTTGTCTATTTATTTGTTGCTTGCAGCTTTGAGTGCTGACAGAATCTGCGTGCGCAAGTCCTCGACACCTTCTGCACCGCCTGGTAAGAAAATCGTAGAGTTGCCAGAGCCCGCAAATTGATTCAGCGTGTCTAAATACTGATTGGTCAGCAAAATCGACATAATCGACTCTTCTGACAAATCAACGCCTGTATTTTTCATTTCCTGTATCTGTTGCGCAAGCCCGTCAACAATGGCTTTACGCTGCTCGGCAATACCGACACCGTGCAAACGATCTTTTTCAGCTTCGGCTTCGGCGGCGGTCACCACTTGAATTTTATTGGCATTCGCGAGCATCTGCGCGGCATCTTGCTTACGCTGTGCGGCATTAATCTCGTTCATAGATTGTTTGACTTCGGCATCTGGCTCAACCCGTGTAATCAGTGTTTTCACAATGATGTAGCCGTAAGTCTGCATTTCTTCGGCAACTTGATTTTGAACTTCGAGGGCGATTTCGTCTTTTTTCTCGAAAAGTTCGTCAAGCGTGAGTTTTGGCACGGCGCTACGCAGCGCGTCTTCAATGTAAGATTTGATCTGATCGCCAGGATTCATCAATTTGTAGTAAGCATCCTTGATTGACTGCTCATTGACGCGATATTGCGTGGCAACATTCATTGTGACAAAGACATTATCTTTCGTTTTTGTCTCAATCGTAATCTCATTTTGCAGCATACGCAGCTGAATACGCGCGGCGATGCGGTCAATTCCCCATGGCGCTTTCACGTGAAAACCAGGTTGCGCGGTCATCGAATATTTTCCGAGACGCTCAACAATCGCAACTGTTTGCTGTCTGACGCTGAAAAACAGCGTTCCTGCACTTGCAAAAACCACCACAAGCACGAGCACCAAAAAAACTAAAACACCAATCATAATAAATCTCCTTTTCTGTCTCTATTATACTTCTTTTAGCGGTAAAGTGTATCAAAAAATCTTGTCAGCGCTGACAAATTATTTTTTCTTTTGGTAAATGGTGAATTTCTGTTTGAAGAACTGATAATAGCGGTCGCCGAGCATTTTTGTGTTTTCGGCTTGCTCTGTCAAATCAGGAATATTGTAGCCGCTAAAGCGAATGTAATCCGCATTTTCGCTGGTGTCAGTCAGAGAGCTGACGGGCTTGTCTGTGTCCCAGCCAACAAAAACTTGCGGTTTCGTGTAGACAACGCCTTTTTTCTCAAAAATGACATAATTCGGAAAAATTTGCGCAATTTTCATCAAAAAAGGTTCGTCAATTTTCTTGGGTAACAGGCTGAAAATTTGACCTTCTTCTTGCGCATTCAAATAGCAAAATGCGTGCGCTTCGCCGTCAATATTGAGTCTGATGTAGCGAAAACGCTCGTAGCCAGGCGCGCCTTCCATGTCAAATTTTGGTTTGTCCGTAAATTTGCCCAAATGGCGCATCATGCCATAAAAATAATGCGTCGCTTCCTGCGGATTTTTCTTTTCGTAAAGCTCGGAAAAGCTCGCATTAATCACTTGCGGACTTGGCAGCAAATAACGCAACTTCTCCTCGTCTGAAAGTTGCGCGAGAAAATTTTCAAGAAAACTCGTATCCATTTTCATAAAGCCGCCGTAGCGTAGCGCGAGGTCAATCCAGTTTGTTTGAGTGTGTGTCATGTAAAAACTCCTTTGCGTAAGTCATGATCTGTGCGTCAGTATCTGGGTTAAAGCTGTCAAAAAATGTGACAGGCATACGATTTTTGAACCATGTCAGCTGACGTTTGGCGTAATGGCGCGTGTTTTGCTTGATTTTCTCAACAGCGGGCATTAAGTCTATCAGCCCGTCAAAATAGGCGAATAATTCCTTGTAGCCAATGCCTTGCGCGGCTTGCGCATTGGGATAATTATCGTAGAGCTGCTGCGCCTCAGCCATCAGCCCTTGCCCCATCATCGCGTCAACGCGCGTGTTGATGCGCTCATAAAGCAGAGCTCTGTCAGCTGTCAGCCCAATCAGACAAAAATCAAATGGCGAGCGCGCATTGGCCAGCTGACCGCCAAATTTTGCATGTTCAAGCGCGCGTATCGCACGTCTGACATTCCATTCTGAAATGTCCAAATCGTCTGTCAGCGCACGCAATTGCTCGTCTGTCAGCGCTGACAGCGTTTTTCGGTATGCGAGAACGGCCGCGTGATCTTCATTTCCACCGAGATGAAAACCGTCCGTCAGCGCCTGCACATAAAGCCCCGTTCCGCCTACGATAATTGGCACTTTTCCCCGCGCCAAAATGTCCCAAATAGCCGCCGTCGCCTCATGCACAAAATCATGCACGCTGTATGTTTCAGGAACCGCGCGCACATCAATCAAATGATGCACAATCGCGCGCTGCTCAGCTGCCGTTGCTTTCGCCGTGCCGATATCAAGCGTTTTGTACACTTGTAAGCTGTCACCCGAGATAATTTCACCATCAAACGCGCGTGCAAGTTCAAGCCCAAGCGCCGTTTTCCCAACCGCTGTCGGGCCAAGCACGACAAGCACTTTATTTTGCTTCATTTCAGTCATTCGTAGTATAATAAGTATATCAAAATTCACATTAAATTTCAGGAGGTTTCAATGAAAAACAAATCTTTTTGGATAGGCGTGACAGCAGGCGCAGCTTCTGTCATTACGCTTACTACCGCGGCTCTCACCACTTTTCACCTCGCGGTCGTGCGCCCTGCGCGCAAATACGAAGAGTGGCTTGACGACAACAAACGCAAGGCCAATCGCAAAGCCACGCGCCATTAAATCTGTTTCATCACCCTGCTTTGCCCCTAAAGGGGAAAGCGACCTCTAAGCGCTAAAGCGCAAGAGTCTGCTCTTCGTCTAACCACGCTTAGCGCTCGGCGCTTGAAGCCCGCTTCAAGGTTGCAGATGAGGAAAACATGTTTTCCACATTCGTTGCCGAGTAAATGAACGCAAAGCTGAGTTAGCCTTTGAAAGCAAAACGGGTGACGAAACAAGTCTATTAAACAAATAAAAAATTCCGCTCGTAAGGCCGCGCGGAATTTTTTTAGTTTCAGTTACTTTTTATGTCGTCAGGCAACACGAGCGCAAGCACGATACCAATGATCGTCGCAAGCGCAACAGAGCTGATTTGGAAATTTTGCGTGATATTGAGCACCATGCCGCCAATTCCGACAACCAAAATCACGCTTGAAATCAGGAGATTTTTCTTATTGTCAAAGTCAACGTGATTCTCCACCAAGATTTTAAGACCACTCGCCGCAATGACGCCAAACAGCGCAATGGACGCGCCACCAATCACCGGCGTTGGAATGGATTGCAAAAGCGCCGTCACTTTCCCGATAAAACTCACGACGACCGCAAGGACAGCCGCGCCCGCGATCACATAAATCGAATGAATTTTTGAAATCGCCATGACACCAATATTTTCGCCGTAAGAGGTCACCGGCGGCGCACCGAGAAAACCAGCCAAAATCTGCGCAAGACCGTCGCCCGACAAGGTTTTATCAAGACCCGGCGTCTTAAAATAATCCTTGTGCGTGAGCGAATTGAGCACCATAATGTGCCCGAAATGCTCTGTCATGGTCACAAACGCAATCGGTGCCATCGTTAGAATCGCCGTCGGATAGAACTTGAGCGGCTCTGAAAACATAGGAAAAGTCACGGCTGAGGCAGACAACCAAGGAGCCGCGCCGAGGCCAGATAAATTCACGATGGTTTCGTGAGTTGCTGCGCCCAAAATCAGTGCCGAGACGTAGCCAGTGATTATGCCCAGTAAAATTGGAATAACCGCGATAAACCCTTTGCCGTAAATATTGTAGATGATGATAGACAAGACTGTGATAAAAGCAATCGCGAGATAAATCAAGCTGTATTTTTGCGTGGCTTGCCCAAAATTCACATACATCGAATCCCCGACAGCCGTTGACGCAAGCGACAGCCCGATGACCATGACAATCGGCCCCACGACGACTGGTGGCAATACTTTATTAATCCAATCTTTGCCCGCAAAATGCACAATCACAGCGACGAAGAGATACACCAAACCGCCCGTAATAGCACCTTGTGCAATGGCTGGCATGCCGCCTTGTTTCATGAGAAGCTGCATCGCGCCAATATACGCAAAGGATGAGCCCATGTAAGCTGGCACTTTGAAGCGCGTGACTGACATGTGCGCAAGCGTGCCAAGGCCTGAAGATAAAAGCGCAATGGCAGGATTTATGCCGACAAGAATCGGAACGAGAACCGTTGATCCAAACATCGCAAAAAGATGCTGAAACGACAAGCCAAACCATTGTTTAGCACTCGGACGCTCATAAACGCCCAAAATAATATCTGATTGTTTGCCCATTAGTTGCCTCTTTCTAAAGTGGACGTTAGCGTGACGCTGTCTTCGCCGTCAATTTCTGACACATGCACGATGACTTCTTCTTCGCGACTTGTCGGGATATTTTTTCCTACATAATCGGGGCGAATCGGCAATTCGCGGTGTCCGCGGTCGACGAGCACGACAAGCTGAACGCTTGCGGGACGCCCAAAATGCATCAAACCATCAATCGCTGCGCGAATCGTGCGGCCTGTATAGAGCACATCATCCACTAAAATAACGCTTTTTCCTGTTAAATCAAGCGAAATTTTAGACTGATTGTTCGTCGCTTTCACATCGTCTCGGTAAGGGCGCGGATCAAGCTCGCAAACAGGCAGTGTAACAGCTCCTGTCAGCGCTAAACGCGATTTGAGCCGTTCGGCCAAATGCACGCCACGCGTTTGAATGCCAATGAGCACGCTGTCTGTCAGCTGCTCATTTTTCTCAAGAATTTCATAACAAATCCTCGAAAGTGTCTTCTGAATCGTTGCTGCATCAACGATTTCCTTCATGCTTCACCTCTTTCTAACAAAAAAATCCTTACCTAAAGGATAAGGACGTTCTATAAAAAACGCGATTTTTCGCTGTTTATCGAATGCACTTTTCCTTCTCGCCTCACAGGACAAGTTAAAGGTTAAAGAAATTATAGCAGTTTCGGCTAAAAATCACAAGCGCAGCTGGTAAATAAAATGAAAGAATGTTCGGATTTTCCACGGAAATTATGTCAATTCCTAGAGAATGTTTGATTTTCAGAGTTTATAGACGCTATAAGCGCCCAATTGCTTGACAGAAAATCCGAGGCTTTCTAATTCCTGAATCGCATAGGAAATTTTTTCATCTTGTTCCAAATCAACGACGAAAAAATACTCGCCAAGTCGCGTTTTGAGCGGACGCGACTCGATTTTTGTCAGCTGGAGTTTGCGCCATGCAAAAACCGAGAGTGCCTGATGCAAAACGCCTGACACATTTTGTGGTGGCGTGAGCGCGAGCGTTACTTTTTGGCTGTCGGCTGTCAGCGCTGACAAAACGGGCGTTTCATTGCCGAGCAACCAAAAACGCGTGAAATTTTCATCGGAATCCTGAACGCCTTCTGCCAAAATTTGCAAGCCGTAAGTTGCCGCCGCTTCTTTGGGCGCGATGGCGGCTACCGCGTCGTCTGGATGCTCGCGGACGTATGCCGCTGCCTGGGCTGTTGAATCCATTGCGCGCAGCGACACGTCAGGGAAATGTGCGCTCAAAAATTCGGCGACTTGCGCGAGCGCCTGCGGGTGCGAAACAATGGTCGTGAGCTTTCTGTCAGTTGCCGCCGCAAGCAGGCACTGTTTGATAGGAAAAACGAACTCAGCAACGGCTTGCTTTTCCGTGGTGTGATAGAGCGCGTCAACCGTCATCGTGACCGTGCCTTCGAGCGAATTTTCAATCGGCACCAGCGCAAAATCCGTTGTGCACGCATTAAAAGCCGCAACAGTTCGCGCAATCGTCGGGTATGCCACAAGCTCTGCCGCTGAAAATGCCTTTTTGGAGGCCATAAAGGTGAACGAGCCCTCAGGCCCCAAAACGCCTAATCTCATCTGCAATCTCCTCTGGTGTTTTTTGCTCCGTCGTCACTGTCAGCGCCGACAACTTCTCATAAATAGCTTGACGTCGATCAAAAACGGCGCGAAATTCTTCGGCTGTCGAATTTTCAAACAACGAGCGCCGATTGAGCGTGTCAGCCGAAAGCCGCGCAACAAGCGTCTCAAAATCGGCTTTCAGATAAACGACATCATGCCTGTCAGCCAGCAGCGCCTGATTGCGTGCACTTTCAATCAAACCTCCACCCGTTGAAATTATAGCGGGCATCACGCGCGCCGCCAAAATCTCAGCCAGCGCTTCTTCCTCGCGCCTGCGAAATTCTTGCTCACCGTAGCGCTCAAAATACGCTGGCGTTTTCATGCCAACCTTCGCCTCGATAAACGCGTCCGTATCCACAAAATTTATGTCAAGTAGCCGCGCAATCGTGGACTTTCCAGCCCCCATAAAACCGATCAGAATCATCCGCGCACCCCCTTGATTTTAAACGCCTCTGTTGTAATCGCAACTTTAAATCCCAGCACCTCGAGCCGCTCTTTCGCTTTCAATTTTGCCTCAAACGTGCCCGTTCGCAAAAGCGACGAACTTGGCGAAATAACGCGGCTCTCATCACCTTTTTTCAATTTTTCAGGATAAATTCGTGTAATCATTTTTCCTCCATTTTCGGCGCCTTAGCGCCTGTCAGCTTGCCCAGATCATCAAAAAATCTGGGATAACTTGTCGCAATAGTTTCGGCGCCTACAAGCTTAACGTCGCCATCCACCAAAAGGCTCGCAATCGCCGTCATCATGCCGATTCGGTGATCGCCTTGACAGTCAATTTCACTCTTGGGCGCGCGTAATGGCGTTTTCCCGCGAATAATCATGCCGTCAGCCGTCGGCGTGACAGCTGCGCCAAACGCATTTAAAACCGCTGCCACCACCGCGATTCGGTCTGTTTCCTTGACGCGTAATTCCTCGGCATCGCGAATCACGGTCACGCCGTCAGCCTGTGTCGCTGCGAGCGCAATGATTGGCAATTCGTCAATCAGCCGCGGAATCAAATCGCCCGAAATTTCAGTAGCTGTCAGCGCTGACGCTTGCACACTTAGCGTTCCTTGCGACTCTGTCAGCTCTGACAAAGTGAACGCGCCGCCCATATCACTCAAAACATCCAGAATGCCTGTGCGCGTGCGATTCATGCCGACATTTTTTAAGATAAGTTGCGAGTCTGGGATAAGCAGCCCTGCCACCAGCCAAAACGCCGCTGATGAAATATCGCCTGGTACATCAATCGCTTGTCCAGTCAGCTTCTGCCCGCCTGGCACCAAAATCGTACGGTCTGACACCGCAATTTCCCCGCCAAATTGCACCAACATTTCCTCCGTATGGCTGCGCGTCGGCGCCTTTTCGACAATTTTTGTCACCTGATTTTCGGCCGATTGCAACGCCGCAAAAATAAGCGCAGACTTGACCTGAGCCGAAGCAATAGGCAAAGCGTAATCAATCGCTCGAAGTTTCTTTGCGCCATGAATCGTCAGTGGCAACTTTTCCCCGTCAAAGGCAGCACCCATCAGCGTCAAAGGCTCAATCACGCGATTCATCGGGCGTTTAGAGAGGCTTTTATCGCCAACTAAAGTCACATCAAACGGCAAACCTGCCAAAATTCCAGAAATCAAGCGCGTCGATGTTCCCGAATTTCCCATATCAAGCGCCTTATCAGGCTTTCTAAGCGCCTTAAATCCGCGGCCATGTACGGTGACAACAGCGTCATCATCCTCAATCTGAACGCCCAGCGCGCGAAACGCCGCCATCGTCGCACGCACATCTTCTCCGCGCAAAAGCCCATGAATCCGCGTCTCCCCGTACGCAAGCGCCCCGAACATAATCGCTCGGTGCGAAATCGACTTATCGCCAGGCACCCACAATTCACCGCGCAACCCGCGAAAAACTGCCTTTTTTCCTTTAAGTTTCATGCTGAAATTATATCAAAAGTCAGCTTAGAAATCAGGTTTTATCAAATAAAAACTCCGAATGACAACGCGTCAAACGGAATTTTTGTTGGTTTACTTTTGAGCTTTGTTTGCTGCGACTTTCACATAGTAGCCGAATCCGTCGTAATAGAGCGGTAAGCTCGCGTCGATGTGAATTTTTTTAGGTGCGGTTTTCATGATAAGTACCCTCTTTCTTTTTGGATTGAGACTATCATACTGCAGAAACCTGAACAGACACTTAACGAGAGCTTAGAGAAAGCTTAATCACGCATTTTTACGTTTCATGTAAGAATTCAGGCCACCAATCACGGCTGGCAAGAGCGAAATGACAACAATTGCGATCATCACGACCTCAAAATTCTTCTTGACCCACGCGATATTGCCGAAGAAATAGCCCGCGCCAAGCGCCACCATGACCCACGCAAAACCGCCTAAAAGATTGAAAAAGACAAATTTTTTGTGCGGCATTTTACCAGCTCCCGCCGTAAATGGCACAACCGTGCGGATAATTGGCATAAAACGTCCAAGGAAAATCGCCCAACTGCCCCATTTTTCAAAAAATCGGTGCGCATCATCCATGTATTCGGGCTTCAAAAAGCGCGAAAGCATTGGGTGGTTGGGAATTACGTCGCCAAATTTTCGGCCGATTTCATAATTAAGCAGATTCGCAAGAAACGCGAGCGCACCCATGACAAGCATCAAAAGAAGAATCGAGAGCTTGCCGTTTGACATCGCAGCAAGTGAGCCCACAAAAAAGAGAATCGAGTCGCCTGGCAAAAACGGGAAAATAACCAGCCCCGTTTCCACGAAAATAATCAGCCCAAGCACGATATAAATCCAAATATGCCCGTTCGGCATTTGCGCAAAACTGGTCATCCAGTCGTTAAAAAATCCAAAAATCGATGCGTTAATCATTCCTCAGTCTCCATTAATTCTAAAAGTGCTCGTGTAATTGCCAGCGGAAATTGGCCGTCAGCTGACGTTTTCTCGCCGACAGATGCAAATGTCCAACTGCTGCCTGTCAGCGCTGACAAAATGCGCGTGGCGGCTGACAGCTTGCCCATGCCCATGGCGATGAGTGGCACGTCAAACGTGTCGGCGTACACACGGCAAAATTGCATCCATGCGAGCACTTCGGCTTTTGTTTGCGGGTAAACAGCGACTTTGACAAACGCCGGTTTTTCAGCTGCCATTTTTTCCATTTTGTCCATAATATTGCGCGGCAATTCGTGCATGTTGTGATACGACAAGATAATTTTTTCCTTGCCAAATCCTGCGTCTGTCAGCTGTTCGAGCGCGTCTGGATAGCTAAAAGTTTCCACGTCGATGAATGCAGGCGCAAATTCATCAGCCATGCGCTTTAAAATGTAGCTATAAATGACATCAGGCACGTCGGCGAGTCCGCCTTCGCGCGTCGTTCGCAACGTGAAAACGATGGGAAATGCAGAAAATTTCTCAAAAATCGTCGGCGCAACTTTAAAAATTGCATCCATTGGCAGAAAATCTGCACGCCATTCCAGAATATCAGCACCTTCGTAAGCCGTCACATCAAGCTCTGCCGCGGCTGACAGAGAATCTGGCATGAGCGATACCACAAGTTTAGTTTGAACCATTTTGTCAGCCCTCACAAATATAAATTATACGAGCGAATTGCCTCTTCTTCAGCTTGCGCATACGTTTTAAACGTTCCCATGTGCTTTTCGTCCGCAGTTTCAACGTCAAATTTCCCTGACTCCGTTTCAATAATTCGGCGCACCACTTTTTTGCCAATCAGCAAATCAACGCCGTTTTCCGTATCCACAATCTGAATTTCAGTTTCTTTTTTACTCATTTCACTATTTTATCAAAAAAACGACGTCTTGTCGCCGTTTGTTATTTTTTCTGCTTTCTTTCGCGCCGCTGCTCCAAAATCTCCGCGCGATAGCCCGAATTTCCAATAAATTTCAGCACATTCATCAGCGGATTTCGTCCCGCGCCCCAAATTCCCACGAGTTCAATGAAAATCTCAAGCCCAAACAAAAGCGCAATCACGAGCAAAATACCACCCAAACGACTTGAAATATTTAGAATAATAGAAATAGTCGCAAAAGTTGAGGCAATGCCATAAATCACGAAAACTGCACCACGTTGCGTAAAGCCCATTTGCAGCAAGCGATGATGCAAATGCGATTTGTCAGGCATATAAAATTTTTGCTTATTCAGCATACGCCTGATTGTTGCAACCACCGAATCTGTCAGCGGAACGCCCAAGATAATAAGCGGTGTTACGGTTGCTACAGCCGTTGCATTTTTCAGCCCTTGCAGCGATAAAATAGATAACATAAAGCCGATGAACAAAGCCCCTGTGTCGCCCAAATAAATAATCGCAGGATGATAATTGTACGGGAAAAATCCTAAAATCGCAGCCACCAGTGCAAAAATTGTAATGGGCAGAAAAACATTGGGGACGGGTAAAAAGAAATACGACGTAATCCCAAGCGTGACAAGGCTAATCAGTGACACACCAGACGCGAGCCCGTCTAACCCGTCAATGATATTGAATGCGTTGGTAATCAACACAATCCACACGAAAGTCACAAAAAAGCTGACCCACGGCGGAAAAATTAACATTGGTCCATGAAAAGGAATCTTGAAATTGCTGAAATGAATATCCGTGAAAAACCAAATAACCAAAAATCCAAGCGTAATACCGCCCACCTTTGTAAGCGGCCTAATTTCCCTAATATCATCAATCAATCCCGTCAGCAAAACGATGCCGCCCGCCACAACAACGGGCCAAATATAGTCAAAATAATGCAGCACGGCGCGATCCGCGTGCCACGGGCCCATTGGCAAAACAGTTCGGACTAACGGAGGCAAAAAAATGAGAGAAGACAATACAAAACTCAAAAAAATCGCAATTCCGCCAGCCGTCGGCATGACTTTAGTGTTAATCCGCCTCGCATTAGGCGAATCCACAGCTCCGATTTTGAACGCAAGGAGCCGAACCAAAGGTGTCAAAAGGAGCGACACGCCAAACGTCACGCCCATAATCAAAAGGAACTGCGTTTTAAATGGCAACGTGTAAAACTTGTCAAACATTAGTCTTATTATAACACACCACACCAAAAATACCGCGCGCGCACTCATTTCAAACAGCGTAAACAGAAAACCATCAACTCGCGCTGATGGTCTTTAGTTATCATAAACTTTCATTAATTACTAAACAACACGCCGAACTCCAATTAGATCTCTCGTGAGGAGCGAGCCCCATGTCATACCAAAGTCAGAATGCCAATCATTAAAGTTGTTGACACCCACCCCACCGGTTGCAGAGCCCGGTGAATCATGCAAAAAGTAACCATCTCCCATATAAATCACGACATGTTGATCTCCTTGAGCATCCATAAGAATCAAGTCTCCACGCTGAATATTATTCCATGAAACGCCCGTTCCTTTATTAATCAACGAATAAGTTGTCGTGGTTGCTTGATTATCAATAGTATGTCCAGCTGAATGATACATCCAAGAAACAAAGCTCGAACAGTCAAATTTATTGGCCGCAATATCGGCTCCTGTTCGCCCTCCTCCCCACGCGTAAGGACTCTTCCCTACAAGAGAAAGACCATTCGCAATGGCTGATTCTATGATTGAATTTCCAGAATTTACATTCGGAATCCAGCTATCTGTATAATTGACACGACCAAGCCCCGTTTCCTTACCATTTATTGACGCATAAATATCTGTGATAAAATTACCAGAAATCCCGCGTGCCTCTGCCTGAAATGTGAAGTTTACCGTTCCGCCATTGACATGTGCGCTATACCAAGAAATGTCTGACTGATTTGCATTATGCCAAGTTGGGAGTTGCAAATCGCTTATAAATGACGGCAAGCCTGTCACTTGAATAGTCTCCTTGCCTGTATAGTTGGCATACGTAGCGGAAATGGTGTAATGACTGATATTGCTCAGCGTGTGTGTTCCGTATACAGAAGATTCGGTGACTGTTGTGCTAATGGTACGAGCGTTTGAATCCACTCCTATTCCCGTTGCTAACGATGCTTGAACACCTGGCGCATAAACCTGCCAAGCGACTCCTTCGTTCGACCACCCGCGTTGTGTCGTGATTACCTTTTCTTCATACGCACTTGTCGTATAATTATGATTGCCATCTGGATAATAAGCGCGATAGGTGGCAATTGTTCCACCAGAATAAAAAGCAATGCCTTCATAATTCCAGCCACGTGTGGACAAGACGTTTTTTTCATTGTTATCAATTGTAAACAGATGAAGACGACTTGAGGAATTATAAAGACGATAGACAGGCTGATTGCTTTGCTTCAAAGCTTCCCAAGCAATTCCCTCGAAATTCCAGCCGGAATTTTTTAGTGTATTTGCCTCGTTTAAGTTTGTGGTATAAAAATGCTCATTGGTTTGCCCAAGATAAAGTCGATAGACGTCAATTGCTGCTGGTGCGACAGTAGGTATTGCTGCTTGTGTCATACTTTTAGGCGTAAGACTAGAAGTTGAGCTCAGGCTTGACCCGCTTAAAGCTGATGTAGAAGCCGCTACTGACGAAACAATGGGATTTGACGCGCTCGAACTTATCGAAATAGAAGCCAGCGCAGCGCGTGGTACACTTTTAGTGACGGGATTAGCAGTGCTTGAGCTCAAACTGGAATCACTTGACAGGGACATGCTGCTCTGGCTTTGGGAGGCAGCCGAACTGACAGCGGATGAAGCCGCGGCTGATGATAAAACGGCTTGACTATTTGGTAAATTAGTAGCAGTATCTGAAATGACGCTGGAACTTGCAGTATTAGAGGCTGCGTTTGATGTCTGGGGCGCTTCACTTGCGGACGGTACTATTTGTTCTGCCGTTGTGGTCGTGCTAGCCTGTGCTGCAACGGTTCCACCTGCGAATAACGCCAAAATACTGGCTCCGTAAAGCCAAGATTTTCCAGATTTCCTTGCCCCAAAAAGCTTAGAGCTCTCTAGTCTTTTTTGCCCTTTTTGCATGCGTATTGTTTTTGAAACATAACGAATTTCTTTTTTCATAAATTAAAAAATCCCCGCTTATCTTCAGGTAGAAAACAAGCAGAGATTTCATGAGCTCCTTATTTAAGTGTAATTGTTGCGCCAGCTTCTTCAAGCTTCGCTTTGATTTCTTCAGCTTCAGCTGTAGCAACGCCTTCTTTGATGACAGTTGGTGCGCCGTCAACCATATCTTTTGCTTCTTTAAGGCCAAGACCTGTGATTGCGCGAACTTCTTTGATAACGCCAACTTTAGATGAGCCAACAGCTGTCAATTCAACGTCAAAGCTGTCTTTAGCTTCTTCTGCGGCTGCACCAGCAGCTGCAACAGCAACAGGAGCTGCTGCTGAAACGTCAAATTTCTCTTCGATTGCTTTAACGAGGTCTGCAAGCTCAAGGATTGTAGCGCCTTCAAGCTCAGTGATAATGTTTTCAATGTTCAATGCCATGATTGAATTCTCCTTTAATTTTAAAATTGAGTGCGAAGTCGCTTAAGCGGCGCCTTCTTCAGATTCTTTTTTCTCAATAACTGCGTTGAGCGCGTAAGCCACGTTACGTACAGGTGCTTGAAGCACGCTAAGCAACATTGAGAGCAAGCCTTCGCGGCTTGGAAGAGCTGCAATCGCTTTGATTTCGTCAGCTGACGAAACTTTGCCTTCGATGACGCCAGCCTTGATTTCAAGATTTTTGGCCGTTTTTGCAAATTCAGCAATAACTTTTGCAGGAGCAACAGCATCTTCTGTTGAAAATGCAACCGCTGATGGGCCTGTAAAGTTTTCTGTCAGCTGCTCCAGACCTGCTTTTTCGACGGCGCGGCGCAAAATCGTATTTTTGATGACTTTGAGCTCGACACCAGCCTCGCGCAAGTTTTTACGAAGTTGCGTATCTTGTGCAACTGTCAGACCGCGAGAGTCGACAACCACAACTGAAACGGCTTCTTTGAACTTGTCAGCCACAACATCTACTTTCGCTTGTTTCGCGTCAATCGTTGTTTGATTTACTTTGTAATCGTTCATTTTTACCTCCATTTTTATTTTGTTCGACGGAAATGCCCTGTAAAACAAAACAATCTCCGTCGACCAAAAGACAGAGAAAGTTTCAAAATTATCTTAAGAATACTTGCCTCGAGCAGGATTTACAGACTTTCGTCAACCGGCTGTCTTTGGTCAGTTTTTTCAAACCTTGGCTATTCTATCACAAATAGAACGCCTTGTCAAGCATTAATAAATTTGACGGCGCGTGATCCGCGCAACGCCCAGTATAATGCTGCAAACGAGACACTATAAATCGCGCCTTCAAGCAGATTAAACCCTAAAACAACGAGCATATAAAGCGAAACGCCACCTGGAAACATCGTTTTGATGTCAAAATGCGCAAAAATTGAATACAGCGGAATCGCATAAATGTAATTTAAGAGCAACATCGCCGCTGTCAGCGCAAGCGTTCCGAGAATGGCGCCTAAAAGGTAATTTCTTAAGCTGAATTTATTGCGCAAGAATACCCAGAAAAGCAACATAAAGACTGCAACAGCGACCATATTCATTGGCAGACCAATCCACGTGTTCACGCCCTGAGAATTGAGCAAGAACCAGAGAATTGAACGAATCACCAAGATGGCAAATGCGCTTGGTAAGCCAAGCATGAAAAGTCCAATGAGAATCGGCAAAATCGTGAAATCGACTTTGAGGAAATCCGCCGCTGGAAACAGCGGAAATTGAAACATTTGGTAGCTGAGCACGAAAGAAATTGCGCTCAGAAGTGCGATATACACGAGTTTACGTGTATTTGTCATAAGAAAAACCTCCAATAAGAAAATAATTTTTTCTTCATATTGAAGGAAGTTGATAGTGCATTTGTGCGTTGGTCAGCTGAAAGCTCACAAAAAATGTATTATCTTCTTCCATCCAGACTGTACTGTCGATGCAGGAATTTCGCCTGCTCAGTTCTGCCAGCTGACAGAAGTCGCGGATTATCACCGCCGGTCGGGAATTTCACCCTGCCCTGAAGATAGTTATATTATACACCGTTTGAGAAAGCTTTGCAAGAGAAATTGCTTCCCAAAAAACATTACATAATTTATTTCGTTAAAATTATGTCATTTCTTTGAGCGTTTTAACTTCTTTTGCTGTCAATTCGCGGTATCTGCCAAGCGGCAGGTTGTCAAGCGTTAGAACGCCAAATTGAATGCGTTTGAGTTTTTGGACGGGTAGTCCAATTTCTTCAAACATGCGTTTCACTTGATGGTTGTGGCCTTCGTGAATCGTCAATTCCACGCTTGAACGAGATTGCGTTTTTTCTATTTCTAAAATTTTATAACTTGCTGGGCTGATTTTTTGCTTGTCAAGAATCATGCCACGCGTGAGCGGGCGGAGATTCTCCTTTGTCGCAATGCCCGCAACTTTCGCAACATAAACTTTGTCTATTTGGTGGCTGGGATGCATCATCTGCTGCGCAAATTCGCCGTCATTCGTAAGCAGCAAAAGCCCCGTCGTGTCCCAGTCAAGCCGCCCAACTGGATAAATCCGCTCTTTTGTCATCGGCAGCAAATCAAGAACTGTCTGACGGCCTTTTTCATCTTTGACGCTAGAAATAACGCCACGCGGCTTGTTTAACACATAATAAACAAACTCTTCTTGATAAACAGATTGCTCGTCAACCGTTACAGAATCAGCCTCTGAAACTTGAAAAGCCAGATCCGTGATTACAGTCCCGTTGATGCGTACTTTTCCAGCCAAAATTAATGCTTCAGATTTTCGGCGGCTTGCAACTCCTGCGTGCGCGAGATATTTATTTATTCTCATCAAAAGATTCCTCATTTTCTAAAGTCGCCGTTCCAAAAAGCTCAGGAAAGGCCTCCACGTCTGTTTCATCAATGGAAATTGTCGGCGGCAATTCGTCCAAGCGATTGATTCCTAAAAAATCCAGGAAAAATTCCGTTGTTCCGTACAAAGTCGGGCGTCCTGGCGCTTCAAGCTGTCCTTTGGATTCTATCAGCCCGTGAAGCCGTAAATTTGACAAAATACTTGACGAATTAACCCCGCGCAACGTGTCAATCTCAAGACGCGTAATAGGTTGCTTGTAAGCCACGATGGAAAGCACCTCGACGGCCGATTTTGAGAGCGACTGATTAACCGCCGTTTTCGCATAACTTTGCAGCACAGGTGCCAGCTCTTCTTTCGTTGTCAGCCGATATTTGTCAGCCGTTTGGATAATTGTCAGCGCTGACAGCTTATTTTTGGCATAATCAGTGCGCAGCGCCTCAAGCTGTTGCTGGCACGCCGTGAGCGTCAGCTCTGAAAGCAGTGATAAATCAGAGAGTGTCACGCCTTCTTCGCCCGCCACAAATAGCAGCGCCTCAATTTTTGCACGTGGTGTCATTTTAGTGTCTTTCTAGTTGAATCTCTGAAAACGGAGACGTTTGCGAAAATGTCAGTTCATCAATTTTGACAAGTTCCAAGATTGCCAAAAAAGTTGTGATTAGCTCTTCTTTGGAGGCATTTTTTTCAAAAAAATCTGAAAAATAACAAAATTTATGTAAATTCAATTTTTCTCGAACATCCGAAATTTTCTCTTCCACGGTAAATGTCTCGCTCGCAATCACCGTGTGCGTGGTCTGATTATCGAGAAAATGCTGCCGCACGACTTGCGAAAACGCCAAAAACAGATCAATTGCCGTCGTGTTATGCACCAGCTGAATTTCCTGTGCTTCAATTTCTGTCCGCGCTTTTGAAAAATGCTGCGCGCGTGACGCATGTAAGTCTGAAATTTCGTCCGTCGCCGCCTTGATTTGCTGATATTCTTCGATTTGTTGGAGCAATTCTTGTTCAAGCTGCTCCGTTTCCTCTTGAAAATCCTCGGATACAGTCGGCAAAAGGCGGCGCGACTTAATCAGCATAAGCTGGCTTGCCATCACCATATAGTCGCCCGCGATTTCAAGATTGAGTGATTTTGCTGCGTGAATAAAAGCCAGATATTGCTCAATCACTGAAACCAAAGGCACATCAAAAATATCTACTTTGTAGGAAGAAACCAAATGCAAAAGCAGGTCCAAAGGACCTGTAAAAGCGTCAAGTTCAAGTTTGATTGTGTTATTTTCCATAAATAGAGTTATGTAATTATTCGTAAAAATTATGTCGCTTGGAAAATAATTATGTTATTTATAATATTTTTCAAGTGTTGCGGTTGTTTTAAGACCGAGTGTTTCTGCCAGCATATAAATCGTCCTTTTTTCTTTGACACATCGCAAAATGTACTGTTCGCGCAATTCGCGCGCGGTGTACGGCGTGAATTTTTTGAGTTCAAGATGCAGATATTGCCGCGTTTTATGAAAAAGCTCGTCCGCATTTTGAATCGTCTTAGCACGCACGGCAAATTTGGGCTCCAGACTAATATTGCGCTTGATACCACCAGTTGTAAGCGTCAGCACGTTGAAACGCCAATTGAAATCTGACCATGAAATCTGGCCAATTTCTGCAGGCGTAAGGCCTGTTTGCAAAATCAAACACGCCAGAAATTGTCCTGTAGACTGAATCGGTCCGTAATACGTCGAAAAATCGCGCAACGGTGGAATTTCTGATTTTTTCAGCGGAATTTTATTTTTTTTGAGCTGAAAATAATCCGACACGAGCCGTTCTTGGTAAAGAAAACTCAAAAACTGATTCGCGGTTGACGTCTTGCGCTTTTGGGCAGCTGGCGCTAGCTTGGCAATCTGCTTTTGAAACAAATCAAGCGTCGTTGCATTGATTTCACGCGTCTCAAAAAAATCGCAAAATTGCTTGAGATCGTACGTATACGCCTGACGACTGTTATTTGACAGCGGCTTTTGCGCTAAAAAACGCGTAATTTCAGATTTGAAAATCATGCCGTCACCCCGACCGTAAATTGCAGTTCTGGAATTTCTTGATGAACCAGCGTTTTGTACGAAATCGTATAGCTGTCAGCGCTGACAGAAATCGTTGCGTACATTTTCAGCGGAAATTCTTTGCCGCGCGGCTGCGCAACTGAGCCTGGATTGAGCAATAAAACGCCCTTTTTCAGCGCGACAATCGGCCTGTGAAGATGTCCGAAAAGAGCAATGTTTGCGCGCTTTTCTTGTGCAAATGCAGCCAATTCATCCAAGCCATAACCAACATTAAACAAATGTCCATGCGTTACAAGCACGCGCTTATTTTCGGCCGTCAGCACTTCAAAATCGTTATAAGCCGTGTCATAGTCACAATTTCCAGCGACTACGCTCACGCCTTGCCAAAGCGTTGAATTTTTCGGCAGCTCCGAGTCGCCGCAATGAATAATCGCTGACGCGTTTGGATAATGCGCTTTTATAGCCGCAATCACGGCCGTTTCCGTGTGCGAATCGCTCATGACGATGATCATAAGACCTCCTTATTGAGCCAATTTGGCAGTTCTTTAAGTAATTTTTTGAGCGCCAATGCACGGTGAGAAAGCTCATTTTTTTCTTCGAGTGTCAATTCTGCGGCTGTTTTGCCTGTTTCGCCAACTAAGAAGATGGGATTATAGCCAAATCCGCCAGTGCCTTTTGGCTCAAACGCAATGTAGCCCGGCCAGTCGGCACTGACGATGAGCGGCGTTTTGGAGCAGCTGACAGCCACGAGTGTCGCATGAAAATGTGCGCGCCTCGCGCGCAAATCAGAAACCGCACGCATTTCGCGCAGCAATTTTTGATTATTTTCGTCAGCTGTTGGATTTTCGCCTGCAAATCGGTGACTATAAATTCCTGGCGCGCCATCAAGAACGTCCACGCAAAGTCCCGAATCATCAGCAATCACAACATTTTTTGTCAGCTGCGCCAATGCGCGCGCTTTCAGCAACGCATTTTCTGCAAAAGTCGCACCAGTTTCCTCAATCTCCGGAAAATTAGGGAAATCAAGCAACGTTTTGATGCGATAACCGCGCACACCAAGCGCATGCTCAAATTCTGCAATTTTTCCTGGATTTTGAGTGGCAATCAGCAAAGGCTGGCCGATTTCAACAGACGTGCTCATAACGCTTTTTCCTAAAAACAAGCTGGCAATTGCATCAAATTTTTCAGCAGCGCCTGTTGTGAAATACTGCACTTGCGCATTTTTCGTATCTGCTAACGCTGCAATTTTCAAATCCTTGAGCGTCACTTCGACGTCATTTACCGCTTGTGCACCCGCGTCAATCAGCGCAATATCAGGCCCCACAACTTTCTGTATCACATCGTGCAACAATGGATAATGCGTACAGCCCAGAATCAACGTATCATAACTTCCCGCAGGCAGCGCCTGTAAGCCGTCAGCCACGAGTTTTTGCGCGATTTGCGACGTCAAATCGCCCGACTCAATCAGCGACACAAACTCTGGACACGCAAGGCTTTCGACCTCCGCGTCAGGCGCCACCGCGTGAATAAGCGCTGCATATTTTCCGCTTTTGATAGTCGCGTCAGTGCCAATCACCGCGAGTTTTTTTGTCCGAGTTGCGAGCAAGCCGCCGCGCACGCCCGCAGGAATCACGCCAATTACTGGAATATCAAGCTGCGCTGAAATTTCGTCCAAAACCACCGCGGTTGCCGTATTGCACGCAAAAATAATCAGTTTGACATTTTTCGAGAGCAAAAAATTCACCATGTCCCATGTGAACTGGCGAATTTCTGCATTGCTTCTAGGTCCATAAGGCGCGCGCGCCGAGTCGCCAATATAAATGAGCGATTCTTCAGGCATTCGGCGCAACATCTCGCGCGCGACGGAAAGCCCGCCGACCCCAGAATCTAAAATCCCGATTGGACGCGCACTCATTTATTTCTTCTTACGATTCTGGTAAGCTGCCTTGTATTGTGCTTTATACTGACGAAGCGTCTGTTGAATCTGGACCTCACTCGCCTTGCGGCCTGCTTGCGCAAAAACATTGCGAATAAAATCCTCGCTAATCGGCGGATTGTCAAGCGTTTGCTGCGTGTAGGTGCGACGCAACATGAAAATCCCTGCAGCAGCGCCGCCCAAAATCCCCGCGGCAATCAAAATAATAGCTAACCAAAGTGGCATAAAAATCTCCTTGAAATTTGTTTACATAATATTATACCAAATTTCAGCTACTTTGTCAGCGCTGACAGAAATTTTCACGTCACTTCTCGAAATATTTTCACTTTACAAATGCCGTAAAATCGTGTATAATGGTTCAGTATCAGTCAAACTTGAAAGGAATCCATACACATGGCAAATATCAAATCTGCAAAAAAACGTGTAGAACTTAACATCAAACAAAACGAGCGCAACTCAGCAGAGCGCTCTGCAATGCGCACAGCCATCAAGAAATTTGAAGGCGAGCCAACTGCTGAAACATTCAAAGCCGCTTCTTCTGCGATTGACTCAGCCAAGTCAAAAGGCCTGATCCATGCAAACAAAGCGGCTCGCGACAAATCACGCCTCTCCGCAAAATTGGCATAAAATGAAAAGACTCAGTAGGAGTCTTTTTTTGTTGCTTTATTTCACTGGCGTCTGATAGGGGACAACTTCTGTCGTAATACCGACATTCGTTGCAAAGACCCATTTTTCGCTGTCGAGTTTGGCTAGATTTTCCGTCCGCCCGCTGACAATGAGGCCTGAGAATTTTGCCGTCTCAAGCGTTGGATAGCTTTCAACTTGTTTGAGCGCATCATTTTCTGGTGAGAATGAATTAATCGTTGTGCTTCTGAATTTCTGCGCCGCTTTCACGTTTGCCACAAAGCTTGAATAGGAATCTGCCGACAATTTACCGCTTGGATTGTCCGTATCATAATCACTTTCGAGGCCAAAATAATCGCCTGACATGACCGCTTTCTCATTTTTAGGGTCGCTCCAGCCAATCCAATACCAGTTGAGCATGAGATTTGACGGCATCATTTTTTGAATCTCGGCGTAACTGTAAGGTTTGTCAAATGTCACCGCGACTTCGGCGAGATGATTTGGCAGCGCTGACAGAGTTTTTGCTTCGTGCGTCAGCTGTAAGCCTGCATAATTTTCACTGTGATAGTTGACGTCAGTCGCAAAGAAACTCGCAATTTTCTGATTGGTTCCTTGCGTGTAGCGCGCATTGTCATGATAAGGCGCTGAGGCGTACTGATACGGATAACCACCGCGCGAAATTGTCCCGAAATTCCAGTCGTAATCCTGCCAATCGACAAGATAGCCGTCCAGATTTTTCTTGGCATCCGCGTGCAGATTGGACGAAAACGTGCCATATTCATTCACGATGAGATTATTGCTGCTAACGTTTGGCGCCTGCGTGCTCAAAAAATTGCTCGCCATGTCGCTCGTGTAGAAAAAAGATTTTTCCATCAAATAGCTGTTTATTGCCACCGCTGTGCTGGCAAATAGAACCATAACGGCACCTGTAAGCCAGGCTGTCAGTGCCCAGCGTTTCGCTTTTGTACGTTTAGCAAGCTGCTGAAAATTGCTCAGCAAGTCGCCCGTGTCCCTGCGTGCGCTGACAAGTTTTTCTATCAGCTTGAAAAGCCCATAAATCACAGCTGACAGAACTAAATAAGCGCCAAAGAAGAATACCACCCGCGCAAAATAACTGTAATTAGCGTCCAGAAAAGTGAGCCCGACTACAAACACAACGGCGCTTGTCAGCCAAAGCAAGACACTTTTGCGGTTCCTTTTTATCATTTTTCGCTTTAAAAGTTTCAAAGTCAGCCATGCGAGTCCTGTCAGCAAGACATAAACAATAAATAAAGCGATGTACGGCACAGATAAATTTAGTAATTCCATGATTTGATTTCCTCTTTTTCTAATAAATTTTTTAGTTTTTTTCGCGCGCGGTGCAAGTCGACTTTAGCCTTTGAAAGGCTGATGTCAAACCGTGCCGCAAGATCCTTGGTAGAAAGTTGCTCATAATAATACGCACGGAGCAATTTTTCATCTCTTGGTTTCAACTGTTTGAAAAACCTTGAGAGTTCTGGTTTATCAGCCACTTCTGGCATTTCAAATTGCTTCAAATCGTGTCCCAATTTCATAAGCAACCTGTCGTAGTGCTTCGCTCGCCGATATTTGTCAATGTAGCTCCTGATAGAAACGCGGTACATCCACGCGCGGAGCTTTTCGGGCGCAATGAAGATGTCAAGCTCAAGCATTTTGATAAACGTATCTTGCACGATATCCTCTGCGTCTTGGAGCTTTGCGCCTCTGGAAATGAGATATTTCGTGATTTCGACGGCATAAGAGGTGACGTCAGCTTCGTAGTCTTCTAATTTCACGCTGCTCTCCTTTCCAAAAGCTCCTCTTACTTATATAACGAACAAGTTTAAGTTTGGTTACAGATAGTATACTAAAAAACCTTTCTTGCAGGAAAGGTTTTTTAAAATTTATTTTACCGTATCTTTTCAGGTGCTTTCACTTCTTTGAGTGCGGCATTAAGCCAGTCCACAAATGGGCTCATGGCTTGGAATTCTTTTGCGAGCGCGTGCGCTGCGTCTTTTGTTGTCAGCGCTGACAAATCTAGATGTTGCTCAATGTGCCAGCTCTTGTGCTTCAGCAGTTCCGCAACTTCAGTATCGGCTTGTGCTTCAAACCCTGATGGAATCTTCTTTAGTGCATCACCAGCTATCTTGTATTTCTTATCGAATTTTAGGACAAGCGAAGCGTCTTTAACTAAATTTTCGCGAATGGCTGCCACTGCCTCTTTAGAGTCTGACATGTGAAAGCCGCTGCCAAGAAAGGCCTGTCCTTCGCCGTCAATTCCAAAGAAATAGCCTGCACCCAAGACTTTTTTGCCTTGTCCGCTCAAAAGCGCACGAAAAGTTGGATTGTAAGGCGTTTTATCCTTTGAAAATCGGACATCGCGGTTCAGGCGATAAATCAAGT
>JAIRUZ010000071.1 GCA_031254115.1 Streptococcaceae bacterium | reverse complement strand
GTTTCTTCTCTTTCTCAACACACTTTTGCGACTTCTCTGGGGCGAGAAAAAAAGCTACCGAATCGTTGCGCGCTAAAAGGCTTGAATTTTCAGAATATTTTGCCTTATCCTTGTTTTTTCAGAAATAAAAAGCTATAATTAACAGCATGAAGGAGGCTTTACTATGACAGTTAATTTGGACTCAGAAAACTTGGGATTTGCTTATCGGAAGCTTCCGTACCGTTACATTAGCCACTACAAAGACGGCAAATGGGACGCTGGGGCGCTTACGGAAGAGGCAACCTTGCACCTTTCGGAGGCATCGCCAGCTCTTCATTATGGGCAGCAAGGCTTTGAGGGACTGAAAGCTTACCGCACGAAATCGGGCGCGCTTCAACTTTTTCGTCCAAGGATGAATGCCGAACGCTTGCAACGCACGGCGCTGCGCCTCATGATGGCAGAAGTGCCAACGGATAAGTTTGTAGATGCCGTAAAGCAAGTTGTCAAGGCAAATGAAGGTTATGTGCCGCCATTTGGCACAGGTGGCACGCTCTATTTGCGGCCGCTATTGATTGGTGTTGGCGATGTGATTGGTGTGCACGCAGCTCCTGAATATATTTTTACGGTTTTTGCGATGCCCGTCGGCAATTATTTCAAGGGCGGCTTGACGCCAACGAATTTTGTGGTATCGTATGATTATGACCGCGCAGCGCCGCACGGTACGGGCGCTGCAAAAGTCGGCGGTAATTATGCAGCGAGCTTGATTCCAGGCGAACTTGCGCACAGCCGCAATTTTTCAGATGTGATCTATCTGGATCCGACAACGCATACAAAAATTGAAGAAGTGGGCAGCGCGAATTTCTTTGGCATTACAAAAGACAATGAATTTGTGACGCCGCTTTCGCCGTCCATCTTGCCAAGTATTACGAAATATTCACTTTTGTGGCTCGCGGAGCACCGTTTGGGTATGAAAGCGCTAGAGGGTGACGTAAAAATTTCAGAGCTTGAGCGTTTTGCGGAAGCGGGGGCGTGCGGCACGGCAGCGGTTATTTCGCCTATCGCAGGGATTCAAACTAAAGATGAGTATCATGTTTTTTATAGTGAAACAGAGGTCGGACCTGTCACCAAGCGGCTTTACGATGAGCTGACAGGCATTCAATTTGGCGATATTGAAGCGCCAGACGGTTGGATAGAAAAGGTAGAATAAATGAGAAAAGTTGGAATTATTGGGCTTGGGCACGTGGGCGCGACAGTCGCGCTGATGATTGCGCAGGGCGGCTATGTTGATGAATTGGTTTTGATTGATACTGATGAAGCGAAAGTCAAGTCAGAAGAAGGCGATTTGCTTGATGCGCAGTCGCTCTTGAATTTTCACACGAAGATTTACGTGGGCGATTACGCGGATTTGGCAGACGCAGATGTTGTGCTGTCAACGCTCGGGCGCATTGATTTGCTTCAGGCAAATGGCGATCGTTTTACCGAACTGCGTGCCAACGTGCCGTCGGTCAAGGCGGTTTCTGCCGAGCTTAAAAAATCAGGCTTTTCTGGCATCTTAATTGTGACGACCAATCCAAACGACGTAATCGTCGATTTGTATTACCGCGAGACGGGCTTTCCTCATGCCAAAATCTTGGGGACGGGGACGTATCTTGACACGGCGCGCATGAAGCGTCAAGTGGGCGAGGCGCTGGGAATTGATGCGCGCTCGGTGACGGGTTATAATCTCGGCGAACACGGCAATTCGCAATTTACGGCGTGGTCAACCGTTCGCGTTGCGGATCGTCCGATGACTGAAATTGCGGCTGAAAAAGGGCTTGATTTGAATGATTTGGCAGAAAAAGCAAGATGGGGCGGTTTCACGGTGTTTGACGGCAAAAAATATACGAACGTTGCGATTGCAGCCGCGACCGTTGGCCTGATGAATCTGGTGTTTGAGGACGCGCACAATGTCGCGATTTGCTCGCATTATAGCGTAGAGAGCGATTCGTACATCTCAACGCCCGCGATTATTGGCAAAAATGGCGTGGAAGAAGTTCTCGCGTTGCAGCTGACAGCTGACGAAGAGGCGCAGCTTAAAAAATCAATGGCTGAAATCAAAGAAAAATCACAGAAATTTGCGTGATTTTTTGTCAGCGCTGACAAAAATCCGTTGGGACGTCTGACGGATTTTTCAGTTTGAGTGAGGCTTGACAATGTTAGAAAATCTGACATATTGCATTGAAAAATCATGAAAAATGTGTAGAATAGTGATAAGAAAGGGAACAACTATGAAAAAACTCTTATTTCTCGTGCTACTTGCGCTGTCAGCGCTGACAGTTGGACTTTCACTGCCAGCGAATGCGGCGACTCAAAAAGTCGTTAAAATTGCGTCTGACAATGCGTATGCGCCATTTGAATTTCAAGGTGCAAACAAGGAATGGTATGGCATTGACGTGGACATCATCACGCAAGTCGCAAAAGATAACAATTGGAAGCTCGAAATCAGCTATCCAGGCTTTGATACCGCGGTGAACAATCTCAAAGCGGGCAAAGCTGACGCGGTGATTGCTGGCATGTCGATCACGGACGCGCGTAAGAAGCTCTTTGATTTCTCAAATCCGTATTATACGTCAGCGCTTGCAATTGCGACCACAGGTGCGCATAAACTCTCAAGCTATTCTGAGCTTAAAGGCAAAACGCTTGGCGCAAAAAATGGGACTGCGGCGCAGACGTGGCTGGAAAGCAATCAAAAGCAATACGGTTACACGATTAAAACATACAGCGACGGCACGCACATGTTCGCAGCGCTTGGCTCGGGCAATATTGACGGCGCAATGGACGAAGTCCCTGTCATTTCTTATGCCATCGCGCAAGGCCAAGATCTCGCATTTAGCACGGCAATGGAAACGTCGCTTCCAGGCGGCTATGGTTTTGCGGTTGTCAAAGGTCAAAATGCGGATCTTGTCAAGGAATTTAATACCTCTCTTTCAAAAATGAAAGCTGACGGCACGTATGACAAAATCGTTGCCAAATATACGTCAGCTGACAGCACGACGGCAACTGCTGCAAGCGCTGACACGAAAATTACACCCAAAAAACCAGTGTATCAGATTTACTCAGATAACGCTTTTGCGCCGTTTGAGTTCCAAAACACGAGCAAGCAGTACACGGGCATTGACATTGATTTGCTCAACGCCATCGCAAAAAATCAAGGCTTTAGCATCAAATGGAATAATGTTGGCTTTTCGTCAGCGGTAAACGCGCTCTCAGCGGGCCAAGCCGACGCCGTGATTGCGGGCATGTCTATCACCGACGACCGCAAGAAAATTTTTGACTTTTCAACGTCTTATTATCAGGCAAATGTGACCGTTGCCGTCCCGAAATCAACCTCTGACGTCACCAATTGGAGCGATCTCAAAGGCAAGGTGGTCGGCGCAAAAAATGGCACGGTCAGCTATGATTATCTTGTGGCAAATGCCAAAAAATACGGCTATACACTCAAGACTTATTCAGACGCGACGGCCATGTATCAAGCGCTCGAAGCTGGCTCTATCAACGCTATTATGGACGATGAGCCCGTCATTCAGTATGCGATTAAGCAAGGCAAACAATATAAAACGCCGCTCAAGCCAGTTCCTGCAGGCTCTTACGGCTTTGCAGTTAAAAAAGGAACGAACCCTGAGCTGATTGCGATGTTTAATCAAGGACTCGCAGCCATTCAAGCCAATGGCCAGTACGATAAGATCGTGAGTACTTATCTCGCAACTTCAGCGTCTCAATCTCAAAACAAGGTCAATGAAAGCACGCTTGGCGGCATTATCACAAACAACTGGCAGCAAATCCTGCAAGGCCTGCTGATTACCCTTGAGCTCGCGCTCGTGTCCTTTGTTCTCGCGCTCGCAGTTGGCGTTCTCTTTGGCCTGATGGCAAGCTCGCCAAATAAAATCGTTCGCGCAATTTCACGCGTTTATGTCGACTTAAACCGTGCGCTTCCGCTCCTCGTTTTGATTTTCTTCCTGTTCTACGGGATTCCAAATCTCTTGCAAATGCTGACAGGGCACCAATCGCCAATCAATGAATTTGTTGCGGGTGTTATCGCGCTCACGCTTAATGAATCGTCTTACATCTCTGAAACCATTCGTGGTGGAATCAAAGCCGTGCCTGTCGGGCAAACGGAAGCCTCGCGCTCGCTCGGCGTGCCCTATCTCACGACCATGCGCCGCGTCATCGTACCGCAAGCGGTAAAAATCAGCGTGCCAAGCTTGATTAACCAATTTGTCATCACGCTCAAAGACACAACGCTCGTCTCGACGATTGGACTTGTCGAATTGCTGCAAACAGGCCAAATCATCGTCGCGCGAAATTTCCAAGGCTTCATGGTTTACGGCTTGATTGGCATTATCTTTGTCGCCGTGAACCTGCTTCTCATGTGGGTCGGCAGACGCGTCGAAGCACGCTTTAAGTAATAGACTTGTTTCATAACCCGTTTTGCTTTTGAAGGCCAATCAAGCTTTGCGTTCATTGACTCGGCGCACGTGCCGAGCGCTAAAGCGAGTTGGGCGAAAAGCAGACTGTTGCCGCTTTAGCGGCTTACAGATTGCTTTCCCCGTTAGGGGCAAAGCAGGGTTATGAAACAGATTCAAGGAACAGGAGGAAAAATGGCGAATCAAATCGAAGTGCAGGATCTGCACAAATATTATGGAAAAAATGAAGTGCTCAAAGGCATTTCTGTCAAATTTGACAAGGGCGATGTGGCGTGTATCATTGGTCCGTCGGGCTCTGGTAAATCCACTTTCTTGCGCACGCTCAATGGGCTTGAAGAAGCAACGTCGGGCGATATTATCATTGACGGCTATAATCTGACAGACAAAAACACGAATATCAATCTTGTTCGGCAAAATATCGGCATGGTGTTTCAGCAGTTCAATCTCTTTCCAAACATGACAGTGCTTGAAAATATCATGTACGCGCCGCTCGAGCTCAAAAAAATGAGCAAAGCAGAAGTGCAGGAAAAAGCGCTTGATCTGCTGAAAGCAGTTGACTTGTTGGATTTCAAAAATGCAAGGCCTGAGACTTTGTCAGGCGGTCAGAAACAACGTGTCGCGATTATCCGCGCGCTTGCCATGGATCCTGACGTGATGCTGTTTGACGAGCCAACGAGTGCGCTTGACCCTGAAATGGTCGGCGATGTGCTTGATCTCATGCGGCGCATTGCGGATGACGGGATGACGATGCTTATTGTCACGCACGAGATGGGCTTTGCGAGGCAAGTAGCCAATCGCGTGCTGTTCACAGACGGCGGTGTGATTCTCGAAGACGGCACGCCTGAAGAAGTCTTCGGCGCTCCAAAAGACGCTCGGCTCAAAGATTTTCTGAGCAAAGTTTTGCATTAAAAATAAATAAAAAATTCCGAACGGATGAGCGATCGGAATTTTTTTATTAAACTTGTTTCATTAAAAGATTTGGAGTTCTTTTGGTGTTTGTGTCAGGTTGATAGCGCCCGTGCTGCTAACGACAATACAATCCTCAATACGCACGCCAACTTTTCCAGGGATGTAGATACCTGGCTCAACGGAGAACGCAAAGCCTTTTTCAATCTCAATCTCGTCAGCGCCGCCGATAGACGGATATTCATGGACTTCCATGCCAATGCCGTGACCCAGACGATGCACAAAATACTCGCCGTAGCCTGCTTTAGTAATCACGTCGCGCGCGACTTTATCAATCTCATTGACGAAAAGCCCAGGTTTGATGGCATCCGTTGCGGCAAGTTGCGCCTCAAGGACAATTTTATGAATTTCTTGGTCAAAGCTTGAAATTTCGCCGAGCCCAATGGTGCGTGTCGCGTCAGACGCGTAGCCGTCAAACATGGTGCCAAGGTCAAAAAGCAGCAATTTGTTGTTTTCGATAGCAACATTTTCAGGCTCACCGTGAGGATTTGCGGCGCGCGCACCCGAGAGCACGATGGTCTCAAATGACATTTGCGGCACGCCCATTCGCTTCATCTCGTACTCGATTTTTGCGACGATATCCGTTTCGGTAATGCCAGCTGCAAGGCCTTCTCTAGCAAGCTTGAAGCCGATTTCAAAGCATTTGTCAGCGTAAGAGCCTGAAACTTTCAGCTTTTTAAGTTCGTCGTCAGATTTGCGCAAGCGCATGCGACCAATCAGCGGGCTGATGTCCACGTACGAAACGTTTGCAAATTGTGAGCGCAAGCCTTCCATGTAGAGCATCGTCGTGTCAGGATAGCTGATGGCAATTTTCTTTGGCGCGCGCTTGATTTTGGTTGCAACTGTCAGCCACGGATTCTCCGAATCCTGATAGCCAAACACGCGAATGCTGCTGTCAACGATGGACTCTGCTTTGGCGACTTCGAGCGCAGGAACAAACAAATACGGCGCGTCATCTGGCAAAATAATGAGCCCCGCGATGCGCTCGTGCGGATCAATGTGAAGGCCTGTCAGATAATTAATCGTCGTAGGCTGTGTGAGAAACGTCATATCCACGCCGTTTTCGGCGAGGAAATTAGAAATGTGTTGTAGTTTATTCATAAAAAAATTATACCACTTTTTGGGAAAAATAATATCTTATACTTGTAATCGCTTTCAGAAAATGATAGAATGTAACCACAAATTTATTTTCAGAAAATGGGGGAAAATGGAAGAAATAACTTCAACAATTTATGATGTCGCGCGGCTTGCGGGAGTTTCGATGGCAACTGTTTCACGCGTTGTCAATGGCAATATGAATGTCAAAGAAAACACGCGTGTGAAAGTTTTGGCGGCTGTCAAAGAGCTGGATTACAGGCCTAACGCGATTGCGCGCGGTCTTGCGAGCAAAAAATCGACGACGATTGGCGTGGTGATGCCAAGCTTCATGCACTCGATTTATTCACGGATTGTGATTGGAATTGACGATGTCGCGCGGATGTACAACTACACGATTTTGGTAGCAAATTCGGAAGATGACGAGAAAAAGGAAATTTCGGTCATTAACGAGCTTATTGCCAAACAAGTCGACGGGATTATCCTGATGGGCAACCGTATTTCGGAGGCGCTGCGCAGCCAAATTTCTAGAATGCGCACACCGATTGTGCTTGCGGGAATGATTGACCACGAGGGACAAGTGCCGACGGTGACGATTGACCATGAAAAAGCAACGTTTGAAGCGGTCGGGCTTTTGGCGTCGCGCAATGAAAAAGTGGCGATGGTCTCAGGGCCGCTGACAACGGGTATTAACAGCATGCGCTTTTCGGGCTACAAGCAAGCGCTCAAAAAGTTCAAGCGCGAATTTTCTGAGGCACGCGTGATTGAAACGGATTACAGCTATAAAAAAGGCTATGCGCTTGTTGAGCGTATCAAGGCAACGGGCGCTACGGCGGTCTATGTCACGGATGATGAAGTGGCGGCTGGACTTCTCAATGGTTTGCTTGACAGCGGTGTTCGTGTGCCAGAAGAGGTCGAAATCATGGCAAGCAACAATACGATTGTGACTAATTTCACGCGGCCTAATATGTCGTCGATTGATCAGCCGTTGTACGATGTCGGTGCCGTTTCGATGCGTTTCCTCACGAAAATTATTAACAAAGAGGAAGTCGAGGATAAGGTTGCGATTTTGCCTTACCGAATCGAGATTAAAAAATCAACCCGACAATAAAATTTTGAAAGCGACGCGTGTCGCTTTTTATTTAGCGCTTGCGTTTACTTTTTTTGTTATACTTATAGGTATGGAAATGTTTGATATTACGGTGGTGGGCGCGGGACCTGTGGGTTTGTACGCGGGTTTTTATGCGGGAATGAAAGGGTTGTCTGTTCATATTTTGGACGTTGCTGAGGCGATTGGCGGTCAGCCGATGGCGATTTATCCGGAGAAGAAAATTTATGATATTGCGGGCGTGCCCGAGATTTCGGGCGGCGAATTGGCGGAAAATTTGCAGGCGCAGCTAAGGCGCGTGCCGCACACGCTTTCGCTCGGGCAAAAAGTGGAAAAAATCGAGCAACGCGCGGACGGTAATTTTTTGCTGAAAACGAGTGCGGCTGAATTTTTAAGTCGCTCGGTTTTATTGACAACGGGAAATGGGTTGATTACACCGCGGAAAATCGGCGTGGACGGCGAGGACGCGGCGCACGATTCGGGACGTTTGAGCTACAATGTGTCGGTGCTTGAGGAGTATCGCGAGAAAACGGTGGTGATTTTGGGCGGCGGCGATTCGGCTCTTGATTGGGCGCTGATGCTTGAGCCGATTGCAAAAGAAGTTCATGTCGTTCATCGTAGAGATAAATTTCGCGCACATGCTAAAACGGTTGCGGACGTGGCAGAGTCCTCTGTCAACTTGCACACGCCATTTACCGTGTCAGCGCTGACAGAGAGTGGGCTGAGCTTGCAGAAAGTCAAAAGTGATGAGAGGCTTGAGCTGTCAGCTGACAAGGTTTTAGTCAGCTACGGTTCGATTACGAGCGTGCTTGACGTGATGGACGCGCTTGACGTGACGCGAAATAACAAGATTCCTGTCAGTCAGGAAATGGCGTCCAATATTTCAGGGATTTTTGCGGCGGGTGATGTGGTTGAATACCGCGAGGCGCCGCGCGTAAAAGTGCCGCTTATTTCGGTCGGTTTTGGCGAGGCGGTGACGGCGGTTTCGGCGATTGCGCGGCAGATTGATTTTGGGCACAAGCTGACAAGTGGGCATTCGAGTACGCTTTTTGAAAAAGAAGAGGGAAAATGATTGTAACGATTGGACTTGGTGTAGTGCTATTTTTGGGCTATTTGCGCGGGTACAGACGCGGGCTTTTTTGGGAATTATTTGAAGTGTTTGGCACGATTGTGTCAGCTATTTTAGCCGCGAGTTTGTATCAAAACGTTTCTGCACAGCTTGTGAAACAGATCACATTGACGACGGCTGACAGCCCAGCACTGACTTATTTTAGCAATCAGGTGCTTGCGCAAATCAAAAGTCCGCTTGCGGCCATGCTTTCTTTCAGCCTTATTTTCTTTCTGTCAGGGCTGATATTGCGGCTGTTGAGCCTCATTTTGCGACCGATTGCACGGAAAATTACCTTTGGTAAATTGGGACGTTTTCTCGCCGGATTGCTTGCGGCCGCGATGACTTACGTCAGCTTACAAGTTGTGCTGACGTTGTTGTCACTTGTGCCAAATGCGAGCGTGCAGTCGCTTCTTGCGTCATCGCCCTTTGCGCATTGGATGATTTTTGACACGCCGCTCAGCAGCCAAAAGCTTTTGCAGCTGATTATTGGCAACACGCTGCATATTCCGTATACAAATTTATAATGATGAACACAAAAGTATTAGAGACATTGGAGTTTGAGAAAGTGCGGGCGCTATTTGCGCCGCTTTTAGTGAGCGCACAAGGGCTGCACCAGCTGACAGAAGTCTTGCCGTCAACTGACAAAATGAAAATTCGCCAGACGTTCGCGCAAATAGCCGAACTTCTTGCGGTTATCGCAGAAAATGGCGATTTTCAGTTGTCGGAAACGGCGGATATTTCTGAAACGCTCAAACGCCTAGAGCTTGCGGCGGCGGTTTCCGCGCGTGAATTTGCGCGCATTTTGCATCTTTTACGCGTGCTTGCGCGCGTGATGCACTATTTTGAGACGGCTGACAATGCCCCAATTTCCGCGCTGCAGGCGCTTCTTGACAAATATGAAAATCTGTCGCTGCTTATAAAAGTGCTCGATATTTTTGACGACGCGGGAAATGTGGCTGACAGCGCGTCGCCACGCCTTTTGGAGCTTCGCAGACAGTCGCGTCAGCTGACAGAAAAAATTCGCCGCGCCATGGCCGAATTACTCAGCAAACATGCGTCTGATTTGTCAGAAAATATTATCACAATCCGAAACGGCCGCCAAGTGCTCGCCGTAAAAGCCGGCAGCAAATCGAAAGTGCCTGGCGTCGTGCAAGACCTATCTAGCTCAGGCCTCACGCTCTACATCGAGCCGCGCCAGACGCTCGCGCTCAATCAAGAACTCGCACAAAACGCGCTCGAAGAAAAAAATGAAATTGCGCGCATTTTAGAGCAGCTGACAGAAAAAATAATCCCTGAAATTCCCGCCATCAGGCAAAATGCGTGGCTTTTGGGACAGCTTGATCTATTGCGTGCCAAAGTCAGATTTATGCGGCAATACAAGGCAACTTTGCCAGAAATCAGCGACGCGCAGACGCTCATTTTGCGCCAAGCGCGCCACCCGCTGATTGCGCAAAATAAAGCCGTCGCAAACGATATTTTGTTTGACGAGACGCTCGAGAGCATCATTATCACGGGGCCAAATACAGGCGGCAAGACGATTACGCTCAAAACGGTCGGTCTGTCAGCGCTGATGGCGCAAGCGGGGCTGCCCATTTTGGCTGACGACGACTCCAAAGTTGGCATTTTCACAGAAATTTTCGCGAATATTGGTGATGAACAATCCATCGAGGCGAGTTTATCAACGTTTTCGAGCCACATGACGCAAATTATCGAGATTACAAAGCGCGCGAAAGAAACGTCGCTCGTGTTGCTTGACGAGCTTGGCGCGGGCACGGATCCGAAAGAAGGCGCTGCGCTTGCAATTTCGATTTTGACACATTTGCATCATAAAGGCGCGAAAGTCCTTGCGACGACGCATTATCCAGAGCTGAAGCTCTTTGCGCTCGAAACGCCGAAAATGACGAACGCATCAATGACTTTTGACATTGAGCAAATGCGCCCGACGTATCATTTTCATCTGGGAATCCCAGGCCAATCGAACGCGTTTGAAATTTCAAGGCGTTTGGGATTGCCTGAAAAAATTACGGCAGCAGCTGAAAACTTGCTTTCGGACGATGAAAAAGACATCAATCAGATGATTGCAGGGCTTGAAGCGCGTGCACTCGAGCTTGAGACGCGGCTTGACGATACGCGCCAGATTCAGCACGATGCGCAACTAAAAGAAGCCGCTTTGTCAAATCAACTGCAAGTTCTTGAAAATGAGCGCGCGCGCATTCTTGAAAAATCGCGTGCAGAAGCCGTTGAAATCGCCAAAAATGCGGATTTACAAGCGCAAAAAATTCTGTCAGCGCTGACAGAAAAATCCCAGCTGAAATCGCACGAAATTATCGCCGCGAGAAAAGAACTCGAAGCACTTGTGCCTGATTTGTCAGTCAATAAAGTTCTGAAAAAAGCCAAAGCGCAGCGCGGTTTGAAGCCAGGCGCGAAAGTTTCTGTCATCGCGTTTGGTCAAACGGGCGAACTCATGCGCCTTGAAAAAGATGGTCGCTGGACTGTCAACATGGGCAACGCGACCATGAAACTTGCCGAAACTGATTTTGAGGCGCTTGACATTGGCGCGCCCGAGCGCCCCGCCCAATCGCGGGCTATCAGCCGCAAAACGAGCGGGCATTTTGCAGGACAGCTCGATTTGCGCGGCATGCGCTATGACGAAGCGCTGCTTGAGCTTGAAAGCTATATTGACATGGCGCTTTTGAACAATATGAACCAGCTCACGATTGTGCACGGCATCGGCACGGGCGTCATTCGCGATATGGTCAAAAACACGCTCGCCAAGCACAAACACATCAAGAGTTTTGCTTACGCGCCTCTAAATGCAGGCGGCAGCGGCGCGACGATTGCGATTCTAAAATAAGAAGCTTTTCAAGCAGAACAGTTGCAATTTACACGAGTAAACGATAAAATAAACGTGAAAGTGAGGATTTCTAACATGAAATACGATATTACAGATGCGAGTTTTAAGGAGGAAACAAAAAATGGTGTGAGCGTCGTGGATATGTGGGCGACATGGTGCGGTCCGTGCCGAATGCAGGCGCCGATTATCGAGCAGCTTTCTGAGGAGCTTGACGAGGACGAGGTGCGATTTTTGGCTATGGATGTCGATGAAAATCCAGCTACACCGCAGGGTTACGGCGTTATGGCGATTCCAACATTACTTTTCATGAAAAATGGGGAAGTTGTGCGTCAAGAGGCGGGCGTTCATACGAAAGCACAAATCAAAGAGATTTTGGCGGAAATCGCATAAACTAAGCGTAGTGCGAAGCGGATTAAATAAATCAGAAAAACGACACACCGTCGTTTTTTTGTTATACTAGTAATGTCAAATACTTTAGACATTTGGAGGAATAATGTCACTTTTAGAAATTAAAAATTTACATGTGTCGATCGAGGGTAAGGAGATTCTCAAAGGTGTGGATTTGCGGCTGGCAACGGGCGAGATTCATGCGATTATGGGGCCGAACGGGACGGGGAAATCGACACTTTCGGCGGCGATTATGGGCGATCCAAAATATACGGTCACAAAAGGCACGGTTCTTTTTGACGGAGAAAATGTGCTGGAATTATCGGTTGATGCGCGTGCGCGGCTTGGGCTTTTTCTTGCGATGCAGTATCCGTCGGAGATTCAAGGCGTGACAAATGCCGAGTTTATGCGGGCTGCCATTAACGCGAAGCGTTCCGAAGACGACAAAATCGGCGTGATGGATTTCATCAAAAAGCTCGACAAAAATATGGCGCTGCTGAATATGAAAGAGGAAATGGCCGAGCGCTATCTGAATGAGGGCTTTTCGGGGGGCGAGAAGAAGCGCAATGAGATTTTGCAGCTTTTGATGCTGGAACCTGTTTTCGCGATTCTTGACGAGATTGATTCGGGTCTCGATATTGACGCACTCAAAGTCGTCAGCAAAGGCGTGAATGCCATGCGTGGTGCGGATTTTGGGGCGCTGATTATCACGCATTATCAGCGGTTGCTTGACTATATCACGCCTGACGTGGTGCACATCATGATGGACGGGCGCGTCGTGATGACGGGCGATGCCGAGCTTGCGAAGCGTTTGGAGCGCGAGGGTTACGCGAAAATTGCAGACGAATTAGGTTTGGAATACAAAGAGGAAGTCTGATGGGCGCGAGTGAAATTAAAAACTTTTCTGTCAGCGTTTGCGAGCCAGAATGGCTGCTGGCGCAGCGCCTGACAGCTTTTGAGGCGTTTGAAGAGCTTGAACCGCCGTTTTTTGAGCGCATCAAATTTGAGCGCTGGGGGCTCTCTGGCAGCGGCAGTGTGGCAATTGGTGAGACGGCTGCGAGCGGCGATGTGCCTGACTTTACAGCAGTTGATGGGCCGCTTGTCGTGCAAGTGGGCAGCCAAACGGTTTATCAGCAGCTCCCGCAAGCGCTTGTGGACGCGGGCGTTGTGTTTACGGACTTTTCGTCAGCGCTGACAGAAATTCCCGAGCTGATGAAAAACTATCTTGGCCGCGTGATTGCAGCTGACGAAGACCAACTTGCGGCAGCAAATCTGGCAAGCTTCAACAGCGGGCTGGTGCTTTATGTGCCAGCAAATGTGACGATTGATGCGCCGCTTGAGGCGCAGATTTTCCACCACAGCGACAGCTACATTCCTTTTAACAAGCGGATTCTCATCATTGCGGGCGAAAATGCAAAGTTTTCGTATCTTGAGCGTTTGCGCTCAACGCTAGACGGCACGGACAAAACGACGGGAAATGTCGTGGTTGAAGTCATTGCGGAGGCAGGTGCTGAGGTCAAATACAGCGCGCTTGACGAGCTCAATGAACATCTGAACGTCATTATCAGACGTCGTGGGCTGATTGGCGAAAATGCAAGTGTGGACTGGAGTCTCGGCATTATGAATGCGGGAAATGTCGTTTACGACGTGGACAGCGAGCTGCGCGGGATTGCGAGCCGCAGCACGATTAAGGCAGTCGGGATTTCCGCAGGCCGCCAAGTGCAGGGCGTAAATACGCGCGTGACCAATTACGGGCGGCAGTCCGTCGGGCACATTCGGCAAAATGGCGTGATTCTCGAGCACGGTACGTTGACTTTTAACGGCATTGGCCATATCATCAACGGCGCCTCTGGCGCGGACGCGCAGCAATCCTCAAAAGTGCTAATGCTCTCTGACGGTGCACGCGGCGACGCCAACCCGATTCTCCTGATTGATGAAAATGACGTGACCGCAGGCCACGCGGCGTCTGTTGGGCAAATTGATGCGGATGATATGTACTACCTCATGTCGCGCGGCCTTGACGAGCAGACGGCCAAACGCCTTGTGATTCGCGGCTTTCTCGGCAGTGTCGTCACCGAAATTCCCGTCAAATCCGTTCGCGACGAATTTATTGCGACGATTGACAGAAAGCTGGGATTTAGCTAATGCCTGATTTTCAAACGTTGAAAAATGATTTTCCGATTTTGTCGCAGAGCGTCAATGATGAGCCGCTGGTTTATCTGGACAATGCGGCGACGACGCAGAAACCGCAGCAAGTCTTGCAGCAGCTGACAGATTATTACGCGACGTCAAATGCAAATGTGCACCGCGGTGTGCACACGCTAGCAGAGCGCGCAACGGCGCAGTACGAAGCGGTGCGCGAGAAAGTGCGCGCGTTTATTGGTGCCACCTCAACAAGGGAAGTTTTATTCACGCGCGGCACGACGACAGGACTCAACTGGGTCGCGCAGTTTGCGCGGCAAGTCTTGCAGCCAGGCGATGAAATTTTGCTGTCAATTATGGAGCACCACAGCAATCTTGTGCCTTGGCAGGAGGCGGCGAAAGCGACGGGGGCTGTCGTGAGATTTGTTTATTTGACGGAAAATGGCGAACTTGACAGCGCAGACTTGCGCGCGAAATTGACAGACAAGACGAAGTTCGTCTCAATCACGCAGGTGTCAAATGTGCTCGGCACAGTGAATCCGGTCAAGGAAATCGCGGCACTTGCCCACGCACACGGCGCTTACATGGTTGTCGACGGCGCACAATCGACGCCACACATGGCGATTGACGTTGCGGCGCTCGATTGTGACTTTTTCGCTTTTTCAGGGCACAAAATGCTTGCGCCGACGGGCATCGGCGTGCTTTACGGTAAAGAGGAATTGCTTGAAAAGTTCGAGCCTGTTGAGTTCGGCGGCGAGATGATTGACTTTGTCTATGAAAGCCATGCGACTTGGACTGAGCTGCCTTGGAAATTTGAGGCGGGTACGCCGAATATTGCGGGCGCGATTGCGCTGGGTGCGGCGGTTGATTATCTCAGCGAAATCGGCATGGATGCAGTTCACGCACACGAGCAGGCGCTTTTGGACTACGTGCTGCCAAAACTCCGCGCGATTCCTGGCATGGCGATTTATGGGCCGAAGAAAAATGCAGCCCGCGGTGGCGTGGTGAGTTTCAATCTCGGGAATTTGCATCCGCACGATGTCGCGACGGCGCTTGATATGCAAGGTATCGCGGTGCGCGCGGGGCATCATTGCGCGCAGCCATTGATTCAGTATCTGAAAATTCCAGTCGGCGCTTGCGCGCGCGCGAGCTTTTACATTTACAACGACTTTGCCGACTGCGACAAGTTGGTTGAAGCCCTATGGGCAACAAAAGACTATTTTGGAGTATAACAAATGCAAGATTTGGAGAAAAACAAGGTGACGGCGCAAGCTTTTTATGAGCTGATGTTCAACGACAACGAGCCGCGCGCGGCGATTGAACGTTATGCGGGCGCGACTTACACGCAGCACAATCCGAGCGTCGCAGACGGAAAAGAGGCGTTTATCGCTTATTTTGAGAAAATGGCGGCGGATTATCCAGGCAAGCACGTGGAATTTGTGCGCGTTATCGCAGAGGGCGATTTGGTCGTGCTGCATTGCCACCAGACGTGGCCAGGCTTTCCAGACTATGCGGGCATTGACATTTTCCGTTTTGATGCGGACGGGAAAATCGTTGAGCATTGGGACGTGCTGCAAACTGTGCCAGACGAGGCAGCGCACGATAACGGCATGTTTTAAGGCTATTAAGGAGGAAAAATGGCGAAAAGAGAGATTCGGTCAGACAAATTTTATCTGGGCTATCCAGTGTTGATTGTGCTTGCAACCGCGGCGTCTGGCGAGCTTTTGGCGCGCACGATTACGTCGAGTTACACGCTTGACGACGCGATTTTCATGGGCTTTGGCAAGGACGGCAATTTCGCGGAGGTTTTAAAAGTCGGGCAGCGGCTTTCAGTCAATATTGTCAGCTCACAGCAAGGACTTTTATCAGACATTGCGGGCGCATTTCCCCGCGAGAAAAAGCTGTCAGCGTTGACAGACGCGGGCGCCAGACTGACGGAAAATGATGGCGTGCCGTTGCTTGAAAATACGCCGCTTTCGCTCATTTGTCAGCTGACAGAAGTCCACGAAATCGGCGATTATGTTCATGTCAGCGCGAAAATTTCTACGCGCTTGCTTGACGACAAACTTATCAGTGCTGACAGCGTGAATTGGCCCGCCTATCAGCCGTTGATTTACATGGGCGACCGTAATAATCGCGCAGTTTATAAGCAGCTTGGCGCAGACGCGACGCCCGTCGGGAGCTTTCTTAAGTTTAAGAAAGAAGCACGTTCTGATGAATAATTCACGGATTTCGGCGTTTTCCGATGGCGTGATTGCCGTTTTGATTACGATTATGGTGTTAGAGCTGAAAACGCCTGAGGGCAGCAGCTGGGCAGCGCTTTGGGATCAAAAATTTGTCCTCGTCAGCTATCTTGTCAGCTTCGCCGTGCTCGCGGTTTACTGGAATAATCACCACCACCTCTTTCAGCTCCTCAAAACGGTGTCAGGCCGCATTCTCTGGACAAATCTGGTTTTGCTCTTTTGCTTTAGTTTGGTACCGTTCACGACGAGCTGGATGGCCAATTATCCAGCCAGTCAGGCGCCAGAGCTGCTCTTCGGGCTGACGATTCTCGTGAGCGACATGGTGTACACGCTGCTTGGTTTTGAGATTTACAAGCAGCAGGATTTCGTCGCGAGTTATTGGCGCAGCATTTGGTTCAAAAAGGCGGTCGCATCGGGAATTACGGCTGTTCTAGGTCTCGCGCTTGCGCTGATTTTAAAGCTACCTTTTATCGTCATGATTTCCGTCGTCACAACGCTCATTCCCTGGATTATTCCCGACAGTGAAATCGAAAAAAATGTCAGGGCTGACAAGACAGAATAAGGAGATTCAATGGCTTTATCAAAATTAAACGCACTTTACGGCTCGAAATTCGAGCAAATGGCGATTCGCGACCACGCCGATCACCCACGCCACCACGGCGAACTCAGGGCAGGCTGCGTGATTGACATGAACAATCCGACCTGCGGCGACGTGATTCGCTTGTCCGTCAAATTTGACGGCAATACGATTTCCGAGTTGGCGTTTTCAGGGCACGGCTGCACGATTTCGACGGCTTCGGCCTCAATGATGACGGAGCTTGTGCGCGGTAAAACAAGCGCTGACGCGCTCGCGCTCGCAGAGCTATTTTCAAAAATGGTAACGGGCGAAGCCGTCGCAAAAGACGAGCTGGGCGATGCGCAATTTCTCGCTGGTGTTTCAAAATTTCCGCAGCGCGTCAAATGCGCGACGCTCGCTTGGAATGCGCTGAAAAAGGCGATTGAGACGGACGGCCACGCTGAAAGTCGCACGACGCACGCATGAGAATCTTAGTCGTCGCGGGCTTTGCGCCCATTTTCCCGGCTGATGCCCCATTTGACAGAATCGTCGGCGTCGATCGCGGCGCTTTGAAAGCAGCAGAAGAAGGTTTGACGCTTGATCTCGCGCTTGGCGATTTCGATTCGTTGACAGCCGCGGAATTTCGTTTGGTCGCGGACGTTGCGGGTGAAGTCGTCCAATTGGCGCCTGAAAAAGACGCGACCGACCTTGAAGTCGCGCTTGCGAAGACTCTGGCCGATTTTCCATCAGCCGATCTGACGCTCACAGGCGCGCTTGGCGGCAGGCTCGATCACGCGCTGACAAATCTTTTGCTGCCAACAACGGAAAAATTCCGAAAATTTTCGCCCAAGCTTACGCTGATAGACGCGCAAAACACTGTCAGTTACCTCTTGCCGGGCACGCACACGCTTGTCAGCGCTGACAAGAAATACATCGGCTTCTGGCAGCTCGCAAATACGCGCACGCTTAGCATCACGGGCGCGAAATACCCGCTGAAAGTCGCGGACAACTGGGCAGACATTTATGCCAGCAACGAATTTGTGAGCGCGAGCGCTCCGATGACCGTTAGCTTCACAGAAGGCGTTCTCGTCGTGATTCGCTCCGACGATCCACACAGAAAGGACTTATAAAATGACTGAAAATACAGCCGCAGAGGTCACCGCTGGCCTCGACGATTACAAATTTGGCTTTCATGACAATGCCGCGCTCATAGCGACAACCGCTGGCGAGGGTCTGACAGAAGCCGTCATTCGTGAGATGTCAGCGATTAAAGGCGAGCCCGACTGGATGCTCGATTTTCGCCTGCGGAGCTTTGAGCAGTTCAAAAAGCTCGACCTACCAAAATGGGGCCCTGACCTCACGGACATTGACTGGAACGATATTACTTATTACCAAAAACCGACCGACAAGCCGGCTCGCAGCTGGGACGACGTGCCGCAGGAAATCAAAAATACCTTTGAGAAAATCGGCATTCCTGAGGCTGAGCGCAGCTATCTCGCGGGCGCGAGCGCCCAGTACGAGTCCGAGGTCGTCTACCACAACATGAAAGACGAGTTCACAAAGCTTGGCATCGTCTTCACCGACACCGACACCGCCCTCAAAGAATACCCCGAACTCTTCAAAAAATATTTTGCGAAACTCGTGCCGCCCTCAGATAATAAACTCGCTGCGCTCAATTCAGCCGTCTGGTCAGGCGGTAGCTTCGTCTACGTCCCCAAAGGCGTCAAATGTGAAATCCCGATTCAGGCCTATTTCCGCATCAACAACGAAAAATCAGGCCAATTTGAGCGCACGCTGATTATCGTTGAAGAAGGCGCCAGCATTCAATACGTCGAAGGCTGTACCGCGCCGACTTACAGCGCAAGCTCGCTTCACGCAGCCGTCGTCGAAATTTTCGTCGAAGAAGGCGGCTACATGCGCTATTCGACCATTCAAAATTGGTCCAGCAATGTTTATAATCTCGTCACCAAACGTGCCAAAGCCGAGGCCAACGCGACCGTTGAGTGGGTCGACGGCAATCTCGGCTCGAAAGTTTCCATGAAATATCCCGCCGTTTACCTCGACGGCCCTGGCGCTCGCGGCACCATGCTCTCCATTGCCTTCGCCTCAACCGACCAAAACCAAGACACGGGCGCCAAAATGATTCACAACGCGCGGAACACCAGCTCCAGCATCATTTCCAAGTCCATCTGCAAAGGTGGCGGCATCGTGAATTATCGCGGCCAAGTCAAATTCGGCCCTAAATCCGCCAAATCCAAGTCCCATATTGAGTGCGATACCATCATCATGGACAACATTTCCAAATCCGACACCGTTCCTTATAACGAAATCCACAACGCCAGCGTCGCTCTCGAGCACGAAGCCAAAGTCTCCAAAATCTCCGAGGAGCAGCTCTACTACCTCATGAGCCGCGGCCTCACCGAAAAAGAAGCCACGGACATGATTGTCATGGGCTTCATCGAACCCTTCACAAAGGAATTGCCGATGGAGTATGCCGTCGAGTTGAATCGATTGATTTCTTACTCTATGGAAGGTTCGATAGGGTAAGTGAAATGAAGTCAGTCGTAGTAAGGGTTTCAAGCGTCTTATAAAGATGAAAATTAACTAAGGGGCAGAAAAGGGGCAGAAAACATAAAAAGGCGCAACGATGCGCCAGTAAAAGACTTACTTATGATTCTGTTTTGCTCCCTTGATTTCAGAACCTGCTCCCCGAAATAAATATGCTCCTGCAAATGAGGAGCATTTTTATTTTAAAAATTCTTGTTTTCAAGCTTCTCTATGCGGGACTGAGCGGTGGAGCGTGTCGCTCGGTAGGGTTTATTCTTCAATAAATTTTTTGAGATTTAAGTGGGCTTGGAGGCCGATGAGGAGTTTGAGTCGGGCTTTTTGGGCGTTGATTTCGCGGGCGAAGAGAATGCCTGCTTCGTGGAGCTTAACGCCACCGCCGTCGTAGGCGTAAATGGGCTCGGCGAGGCCGTTGAAACAGCGCGAGGTCAAGACGACGGGAATATTTTCAGCGAGTAGGCGTTTGAGGCTCGTAAACGCAGCAGGCGGCAAATTTCCAGCGCCTAAAGCTTCAATGACGAGGCCGTCGAGTTTGTCAGTGGGCAACAAATCAAAAATCTGACCACTCATGCCTGCGTAAGCTTTGATGATGGGAATGTTTCCAGCGACTGACGAAATGTCGTGGTGCGGAAAAGTTTGCGGCGCGTCAAAATAATAGGGGCCGTTTTTTGTCAGCAGGCCAACAGGGCCGCGGGTGGGCGTTTGGAAGGTCGACACATTGGTGGTGTGCGTTTTGGTGACGAATCTGGCAAGGTGAATTTCACCATTCATGACGACGAGAACGCCGCGACCAGCTGATGACGGGGTTTTGGCGACTGTCAGTGCTGACAGAAAATTGTACGTGCCGTCGGTGCCGACTTCGTTGCTTGAACGCATGGCGCCTGTGATGACGACGGGCTTGTCAGTAGGGAGCGTGGCGTCAAGGAAATACGCGGTTTCTTCAAGCGTGTCAGTGCCGTGTGTAATGACAACGCCTGCGAAATTCTCGTTTGTCAGCGCTGACAAAATCCGATTTTTGAGCTGGAGCATTTCAGAAACGCCAATTTGCGGGCTAGGAAGGTTAAAGGCATTTTCTGTGACGAGTGTAACGTCTGAAAATTCGGGCGTGCTAAGCGGATTTTCGCTCGAAAGTTGGACATGGCCGCTTGCATCTTCGGCCATGGAAATCGTGCCTCCAGTGTGCAAAATGAGTATTTTTTTCATACCACTATTATAACGTATGGAAATAAAAACGACAACTTTTTGTTTCCAGGCTAATGAAAGTTCTAGAAAATCTTCATAGAGATTTTCATTCTCCCGTTCCTGCTTTAGCATGTTATGGGGTGTGAACATTATAACACGTGGGGCAAATAAGTGGACACGCCTGTAAGCTTAAAATGTGGTATAATAGCTAGAACTATGACTGAAACAAAAGCAGTATTTTTTGATTTGGATGGGACGCTTTTGACCTCGACGCGTGGCATCGCGCCCTCGACAAAACGTGCGATCACAGATATGCGCCGAAATGGCGTGTTGGTGGGAATTGCAACAGGGCGCGGCCCTGCTTTTGCGTTGCCATTGATGGAAGAGTTGGGCTTAAATTTTGCGGTGACCTACAACGGGCAATATATTTTGGACGCGCAAGAAGTGATTTATGAGAATCCGCTAGACAAGAAGCTCGTGCACCGTATTGTGCGCTACGCGGCGGACAATCATCGAGATTTGTCGTTTGGAAAAGCGGACGGCATGTCGGGCTCCGGCTTACTGAAATTTGGGGAATCGCGCACGGCGGGCTTTATTGCGGGTTTGCTTCCGTCAGCCGCAGCGCGGCTTGCGCGCACGTCGTACAAAAATGTTGTCAGACGTTTTCGCCCGATGGTTTACGATTTGAGAAAGCTGTTGCGCGAGCCGATTTATCAGATTGTGATGGTGGCGACAAAGGATGAAACGGACCGTTTGGAAGCAAAATTTTCAGGGCTTTTCATCACGCGAAGCAATCCGTATTCGGCTGATTTGATTTCCAAAGGCACGTCAAAGCTACGTGGAATCAAGCGTTTGGGCGATAGATTTGGCTTTTCTCTACCTGAGGTAATGGTGTTTGGCGATTCGGAAAATGATTTGGAAATGATTCGCGGCGTAGGTTTGGGTGTCGCGATGGGTAACGCGACGCGCGACATCAAAGAAGTCGCAGATTATGTCACGTCAAGCAACAATCAAGACGGCATTGCGCGTGCACTCGATTATTATGGGCTGGTTCATTTTGAAGAGCACACGAATTTTGCATCAAAAGATGAGCAATTCAACAAGGTCAAAGAGTTTCACAGGCTCATGGACGGAAGAACGCAGGAAGTGCCAACGACTTTTACGCCCGTTGAAGCCGCGAACCGCGCGGCGTTTGAGGTTGAGGAAATCGTGGAATTTCTTTTTGCAGCAGCTGACGGCGATATGAAAGTGTTTCATCAGCTGAAAAATCAATTGCATCAGTCGGTGGACGATGCGGCCGGGAAAACGCTCGCGTCTGACAAGCTGGCGAGCAATCAGCTGACAGCGCAAACGGACAGTTTGCTTGACCTTTTGTATTTGACGTACGGCTCGCTTGTGTTGTCAGGTGTGGATCCGCACGAGATATTTGATGCCGTTCACAAGGCGAATATGGCAAAGATTTTCCCAGACGGACAGCCGCATTTTGATTCGGTAACGGGCAAAGTGTTAAAGCCTGACGATTGGGAGCACAAATTTGCACCCGAGGCAAAGATTACGGCTGAACTTGCGCGCCAGACGCGCGTTGCCAAACGAAAAGCGCGGGAAAAATAGCTCTGTCAGCGCTGACAGAAATAATAAAATGAGGAAACCAAACATGAAATCATTTGAGCGCTTCAAAGCGTCAACTGTTATTGGATTTATGCTTGGGCTGACCGTGCTTGAAATTGTCGCGCTCAGCATTTTTCATGTGCTTTGGAGCGAGATTCTCTGGCTTCTTGTCGTGAATGCGCTGATTGCAGCGCTCGCGATTTATCAGAGTCGCGCGTTTCGGATTTCGCGCAGCGCGCTCATTTCTGAAATCAATCAAAAGGCGTCTGGCTCGCTCAATTCCACGCTTTCTGAGATGCCGATTGGCCTTATCAGCTATGACGCGAAAACCTATGAGCCCGATTGGTATAATCCGTATATCGAATTTATTTTTAATGACGCAGCGCATCCGATTTCGGCTGACAAGATTCACGAAATTCTCGACAGCCACGAAAAAGACGCGAGTGCGCCGCTTGTTGTGGCTGACAAAAAATATCAAATCACCGTTGAAACGAAAAAGCATCTGATTTATCTGGCAGACGCGACGGCCGAATTTTCTGCCAAATCCTCGCTTTCTGCCCGCCGCCCGATTTTGGGTGTCATCAGCGTTGACAATTACGACGATGCCACTGACGGCCTGTCAGACGGCGAAATCTCCACGATTAACTCGGTCATTGTCAATTTTTTGGACAAATTTGCCTCGGAAAATCAAATTTTCTTTCGCAGACTTTCGTCAGACCGCTTCATTTTCTTCGCCAATTATCGCGTGCTCAAACAGCAAATGGACACGCGCTTTCAGTTGCTGACGCAATTTCGCGAGCTGACAGCCGAAAAAGGCACGCCACTCTCGCTTTCCATCGGCATCTCCTATGGCGTCAACGATTTTGCCAGCATGGGAAAAATGGCAACCTCCAATCTCGAGCTTGCGCAAGTCCGCGGCGGCGATCAGGTCGTCATCAAGGAAAATGAACCCGCGGCGCGTGCGTTCTACTTTGGCGGAAATTCAGAGTCGCGCATGACGAAAACGCGCACGCGTGCGCGTGCCATTGCCACAGCACTCAAAACGGTTATTTCAGAAAGTGATCAGGTTTTCATCGTCGGGCACCGGCTGACAGACATGGACGCGCTTGGTGCTGCGATTGCCATGAAAAATTTTGTGGCGATGAATGGCAAAGAAGCGTTTGTCGTGTACGATAAAGATGAGCTTTTGCCAGACGTTGCGCGTGCGATTGAGGCGTTGAACAAGGAAGACGAAAAGCTCTATGCGCACATTTTACGGCTCGAGACGGCACAAGCTAAGAAGCTGTCAAAAGATCTTTTGATTATGGTGGATCATTCAAAAGTCGCACAAACGCTGTCGAAAAATTTTTATGACAGTTTTGAAAAAGTGGTCGTGATTGACCATCACAGGCGCGACGCGGAGGATTTTGCTGAAAAAGCAATTTTGACCTTTATTGAATCGGGCGCCTCGTCCGCCTCTGAAATGGCTGTCGAAGTCCTGCAATTTCAAGATACAAGACGCCAAAAAATGACGGCAATTGAAGCGAGCGTCATTCTCGCGGGGATTAGCCTTGACACGAAATCATTTAGCAAAGTGACAACGTCAAAAACCTTTGAAGCAGCTGCCTATTTGCGTAATCAAGGGGCGGACAATGACGTCGTTGCACGGCTCCTCGCCACTGACTTTGAGGATTATAAACGTGTCAATCAAATCGTGGTTTCAGCGCAAGTTGTTCATGCGCATATTGCGATTGCGCTTGGAAGTCCAGATGAGACATACAATCGCGTCACGTTGGCCAAAGCGTCAGACGCGCTCTTACTGATGAATGGCATTACCACGGCGTTTACCATTGGCAAAACTGCGCCTGGGCGTATTGCCATTTCCGCGAGAAATCGAGACGCGATTAATGTTCAGCGAATCATGGAAAATATGGGCGGCGGCGGACACTTTGAATCTGCTGCCACAGAAATCGAAAATCAAACGCTAGCAGAAGTCCAAAAAACGCTACTGATACAACTCAACGATTTACTAACTGAAAAGGAGAACACACAATGAAAGTCATTTTTTTACAAGATGTCAAAGGCAAAGGCAAAAAAGGGGACATAAAAAATGTGCCTGACGGCTACGCGCAAAATTTCCTGATTAAAAACAAATTAGCTCAAGCGGCGACGAATCAAGCGATTGCGACACTTTCTGGGCAACAAAAGCGCCAAGCGCAAGACGAAGCCGAATCACTCGCTGCCGCACAGACGCTCAAAGCACAGCTTGAAGACGAGAAAACGGTTGTTGTACTGAAAGAAAAAGTAGGCGCAGAAAATCGCTTATTTGGCGCGGTTAATTCCAAGAAAATTGCCGATGCGCTCAAAGCTCAGTTTAATCTGGACGTTGATAAACACAAAGTTCAGCTGGAAAATCCGATGCATGTGATTGGCGAGCGCGAAGTGCCCGTGAAGCTCCATCCACAAGTCACGGCGACTGTGCGCGTCAAAGTAGAAGGCATCTGATGCCTGAGAACGAGTCGAGTATTTTGCATACGCCGCCGCAAGATTTACCTGCCGAGCAGGCCGTTTTAGGTGCCGTTTTTCTGGATAATGATGTCCTCATTGATGTGCAAGAATTTGTCGTTGAGAGCGATTTTTACCGAAATGCGCACAAAGCCATTTTTCGTGCGATGATTGCGCTACATGAACGCGGCGAGGTGATAGATGTTGTGACCGTGCGTGCGCAGCTCGAATTGCAAGGCGATCTGGAGATGGCGGGCGGTGTCGCGTATCTTGCTGAGCTTGTCAGTGGCAATTTTCAGGCGTCTTATGCCAGCTTTTACGCGGAGCATGTGCAAGAAAAATCCCAGCTCAGGCAGCTGATTGCGCGTTTTTCAGAGACGGTTGAGCGCGCTTATGCGCAAGAAGACGTTTCCGAGGATTTGCTTGCGCAAGCTGAGCGTGATATGGTGGCGATTTCCCAAGGCAAAAGTCGCACGGGTTTTAGCAATGTCGCGGATTTGCTCGAGGAGAATTACAACACGCTCAATGAGCGTGCAAAAAATAACTCGAGCGTCACGGGTCTTGCGACGCGTTATGCAGATTTGGATGCGTTGACAACAGGCTTTCACGCGGACGAATTGATTATTTTGGCGGCGCGCCCAGGCGTTGGTAAAACAGCGTTTGCGCTCAATGTGGCTGCCAATGTCGCCATTCATGGCAATGACGGCGAAAGCGTGGCTGTTGCAATTTTCTCTCTTGAAATGGGTAAAGAATCGCTCGTGGATCGTTTGATTGCATCAACGGGACCTGTCAATGCGAATCATTTGCGGACAGGGCAAATGAATGAGAACGACTGGCAACATTTTACAAGTGCTCAGGGCGTCCTTGCGCGCACGCAGATTTATGTGGACGACACGCCTGGCATCAAGGTTACCGAGATTCGTGCAAAATCGCGGCGTTTGGCGCAAGAAACGGGAAATCTCGGGCTGATTATCATTGACTATTTGCAGCTGATTACAGGAAATGGCCGTGAAAATCGGCAACAGGAAGTCTCAGAAATTTCGCGTCAGCTGAAGATTTTGGCGAAAGAATTGCATGTGCCGGTTATTGCGCTCTCACAGCTTTCACGTGGCGTGGAGTCGCGTGAGGACAAGCGTCCTAGGCTTTCGGATTTGCGCGAATCAGGCTCGATTGAGCAGGATGCAGATATTGTGGCGTTTTTGTATCAGGAGCGTCCCGAGGCTTCAGAAGAGGGCGACGAAAGCTTTGTCATGGACAATAAAGTTGAGGTTATCATTGAGAAAAACCGCTCGGGTGCGCGCGGCGTTGCGGAATTGATTTTCATGAAAGAAAGCAATAAATTCATGAGTTACAATCATCGCGAAGAGCCGCAAGGTTTCTAAAAGAAGACATAAATTCTTCTGGAATTTATGCTATAATTGAAGTTTGAAAGTGAGAAAATAATGGAATCAGAAATTGGAAAAATCGTTGATATTCGTAAGCAAGTAGAGCAACATGTGGGTCAGCAGATTGAGATTACGTCACAATATGGTCGCAAACGTGAAAATCGTCACAAAGTAAATTTAATTGAGACGTATCCAACGCATTTTATCGTGGAAAATATTCCTTTGCGTGGACCTAAAACGACCGAATCGTATCAATATGCGGACATTTTGACACAAACGATTTTAATTCATTATTGATAAATATTACACGACAATGAGGCTAAATGGCGAATGAAGCACTGAAATTAAACGGGGAAATGCGGCCGATTGAATCGAGTTCGGGCACCTCATATATGGGAAAAATTGGGACGCAGCAGGTTTTTGTCAAACTGAATGCGAGCCCGATTTTGCCGTTGGTCGCGGCTGAAGGCATTACGCCGAAGATTTTGTGGACGCGTGAGCTTGAAAATGGCAACGGAAGCTTGACCGCGCAGTCATGGATTGAGGGGCACGTGCTGACGAACGCCGAAATGCTGCATCCAGATATTCCAAAGCTGTTGATGAAGTTGCATACGAGCCGCTCAATCCGGGATTCATTGTCGCAATTTGACCGTTCCGTCAAGCGTCCTGCAAGCGTTTTAAATGATTTGCTTGAAAATGAAGAATCACAGATTGCCAAAAATTCATTTTTGAGCGGTGTGGCGCAGGAAATGCAGACGAAAGTTCCAATGCTCAATAATCTGAATATTATGGTGCTTCACGGCGATATTCGGCCGTCAAATTGGTTGCTTGAGGAGAAAACGGGGCGGCTGTATTTGATTGATTGGGACACGGTGAGTTTGGGCGATCCGTTTTATGATATTGGCTATTATATTTCGCATTTTGTTGCGCGCGCGGATTGGGCAATGATGATGTCGCGGCTGGGTTACAGCTTGACGGACGTTTCTGTTTGGTCGAAATTGCGCTGGTATGGGCAATTGGCATTTTTGGTGCATGCAGACCACGCGATGCGGCTGAATAATATCGTGGCGGCAAATCGGGAAATTCAAGGACTTCGCTTGTTTATGGGGCAATTTTGATGCGTGTGAGGAAACGAAAAGGTGTGGCAGAATTTCTCGCGGCACATTCAGATAAAGTAATCACGGCGCCGGCGGATTGGACGGTCGTTTTTGGGAATCAAAAACCGCTTCAAATCGAGGTGGGCTGCGGTAAAGGCGATTTTATTTTGGGCATGGCAGCAAAATATCCAGAGGTGAATTTTGTCGGGATTGATTTGCAAGAAACCGTGATTTCATGGGCGCTTGACAAATTGCTTGAAGCTCCGTTGCCAAATGTTCGTTTTTTGTTGACAAACGGCGCGGCGCTGACGGCTTATTTTGCGGCACATTCTGTCAGCCAGATGTATCTTAATTTCAGCGATCCGTGGCCGAAAACGCGTCACGCGAAGCGGCGTCTGACAGCTGACAGCTTTTTGGCTATTTACAAAGAACTTCTGTCAGTTGACGGCGCACTTACGTTTAAGACGGACAATCAGGGCTTGTTTGAGTGGAGTTTGTCAAACATGAGCCAGTATGGCATGACGCTCGACTCTGTCAGTCTTGATTTGCACCGAAATCCCGAGCTGATGGAAAATAACGTCGAAACAGAATATGAGCGCAAGTTTTCGCGCAAAGGACAGCCAATTTTCAGGCTTGCGGCGCGTTTTGAAGCAGGAGATGTGAGAGCATGAAATGTCTAAAATGTGGCTCGGAAGACTCGAAAGTCCTTGATACGCGGGCGGTTGACGAAGCAATCAGACGCAGGCGCGAATGCGAATCGTGCGGCTATCGCTTTACGACCTTTGAGCGCGTGGAAGCCGTGAGCATGCTCGTCATCAAGAAAGACGGCACGCGTGAGGAATACGACCGCGAAAAAATGTTGCGCGGCATTATCCGCTCGGCGCAAAAACGCCCGATTTCGGTTGAGGCAATTGAGGCTTCTATTGACAAAATCGAAGCTAAAATTCGGACGCTTGACGTGAAAGAAGTTCCAAGTGAAACGATTGGTGAATTTGTCATGGAAGAGCTGGCGAAGCTTGACGAAATCACTTATATTCGCTTTGCGAGCGTTTATCGGAGCTTTAAAGATGTCTCGGAGCTTGAAACGCTCCTCAAATCGATTACAAAAGGAAAATAATGCGACCTGGCGATACATTTCATACGGTAAATAGCGAGAAGACAAGCTTTGACGAGACGACATTCGCAAGGCTTTATTTGCCTGTGCTAGAGCCTGTGGCGGCAAGTTTGTATCAGCTTTTGCGCACGCTCAAAACGGGGCGGATTGCGCGGCTACTTGAGCATTTGTCAATCGGATTGCCCAAGTTTGAAAGTGCGCTTGACAAGCTGTCAGCGCTTGATTTGATTGCGATTTATGAAGCGCCCAATCAGCTGACGCTCGATGTGAAAAGTCCGCTGACGTTTGAAGCATTTCTTGCGGACGCATTTTACACGGCCTTGCTGCGTGCTAGACTTGGCGCATCAGAGTTCGAGCAGCTGCAGCGCGAAGTGCCGCAAGGACGGCGTGTTTCTAAAAAATTGTCTGACGTTTTCAGGCTGTCAGCTGACATAAAAACGTCAGAAATGCCTGTCAGCGCTGATAGACACGGTTTTGATTTATCAGCGTTCAAAACGGCGCTGACCTCGCAAAAATTGCGCTTTCTAAATGAAGATGCGGATATTTTGCAGCTGTACGGCATGGCTGACAAGTTTCAGTTGGATTGGTATGCGCTCTTTAAACGCGCGACAGAAGCTGCGAACGCGGACGGCACGCTGAATCTCGCGCAACTGTCAGCGCAACTTATTCGGGAAAATTTGTCAGCGGAGGCGCCCGATTTGTCAGCTGTTGCCAATCTGTCAGAGCCACAACGACAGCTCGCGCGCGTCGCCAAAGCGCACGCGCCGCTTGATTTTCTGGCGCAGCTCAAACGCCAAATGGGCGGCTTTGTTTCGGGCGACGAAAAAAATCGCTTGTCAGCGCTTGCAGAATTAAAACTGCCTGACGACGTGCAAAATATTCTCATTCACTACATCATCGTTCAGCTCAAACGCGCGAGCCTTGTCCAAACGCTTGTGAATCGCGTCGCAAATGACTGGATGCGCCACAAAGTTGCGACGGCAGAAGACGCGCTCGCGCGCATTGACGCCTATGCCGCGGAAATCGAAGCAAAAAAGCATGCCAAAGCAAAGCCGAAAAAAACGGTCAAACCGCAGCCCGCGTGGTCAAATCCAGATTTCAAAGAAAATACGTCGCCTGAAGCGAAAGCGAAAGCGGAAGCCGCCGCGCAGCAGATGCTGGACGCGCTCGCCAATCTCGGAAAGGAAAAATCATAATGGAAGCCATTTCAAATATTATTGGTAAGCACCCCGAGCTCGCCGCGGCCTTTGAAAAACAGCGTATGGCAACGCTCGCGCACCCTGAAATCGTGGCTTTTATCGCACACCATCAGCTGTCAGACGACGCCATTGCGCGCTCTTATGCGCAATTTTACGAGTACGTGACGGAAAAAGAAAAGCTGGAAAAAAGCTATTTGCCGACGCTCGTTTTGAGCAATGGCTACGCCGAGGTCGTTTATAAAGAAATGCCTGAAAACGCGCGTCAGCTGGCGCTGCAAGAAAAAAGTGCGCGTATTCAGCTGATTGGCTTGCCCGAGCGTCTCAAAAAAGTCACGCTCAGCGACGTTGAGAAACTGGAATCGCGCTTAGCCGTTCTGTCAGCGCTGACAACGTTTATTCAAAACCCGTCAGCCGCCAAAGGCATTTATTTGTATGGCGATTTTGGCGTTGGAAAGTCATTTATTCTCGCGAGCATGGCAAATTCGCTTGCAGACTACGGCTACAAGACAACGCTTGTGCATTATCCGACTTTCATCGCCGAGTCCACGTACGACAATTACCGTGCACGCGTGGAAAATCTGAAAACCGCGCCCATTCTGGTTTTGGATGACATCGGTGCCGAAACAAATAGCAACTGGGTGCGCGATAGCATTCTCCAAGTAATCCTGCAATATCGCATGGACAATAGCCTCCCGACCTTTTTCACGTCCAATTTATCGATGGCAGATTTAGAGGCGCATCTCGCAGAAACGCGCAATGAAAAAGACATTTGGCCTGCAAAGCGCGTTATGGAGCGCATTCATTTTCTCGCCAAAGAAATTCACTTAGAAGGAGTCAACCGTCGTCATGAATGAACTTATAAATCTGATGCAAAAACATGCGTCTGTACGCAATTTTACGGAAGAAAAAATCCCTGAGGACACGCTCAAAACGTGGATTAACGCAGGGCGCGCCGCGTCAAATTGGAAAAATTTCCAGTCATATTCGATTATTGTGGTCAGCTCGCAAGCGCAAAAAGACGCGCTTTTCGCGCATCAGCCGCAAAAAGCGATTAAAAATTGTTCGCATTATCTTGTGTTTGTTGGCGATTTGAAACGTGCAGAAACGGCCGTCACACTAAATGGCGGTGATTTTCAGCCCGCTGGCGTCGAGAGCCTTTTGATCTCGAGCATTGACGCAGCTCTCGCCGCAGAAAATGTCCTGCTCGCCGCAGAATCAGGAGGCTTTGGCGGCGTGATGATTGGGCTCATTCGTGACCAATCGTCAGAAATTTCAGATGTGCTGGCGCTGCCAGATTATACCTATCCTTTATTTGGCATCGCACTTGGCAAACCTGCGCGCCGAAACGACGTCAAGCCACGCCTGCCGTACGAAAGCGTGGTAATGCCAGAAACCTATCAGCTGCAAGACGAAACTGTTATTCGCGCGTATGACAAGGTGCAAGAGGATTACGCGGGTGCACGCAGACTTGATACAACGTGGTCCGAGCGTATCGCCCTGCAATGGGGACAACCTGAAAATCCCTCTTCAACCGAAAACCTTAACCGAAAAAAACTGCTGAAATAATGCCGTTTTTTTGTTATACTAGTCTCTATGAGTATACCAACAGTAGCTATCGTCGGGCGACCGAACGTTGGCAAATCGACCATTTTCAATCGACTTGCAGGCGAGCGCATTTCGATTGTCGAGGACACGCCTGGCGTGACGCGCGATAGAATCTATGCAACAGGAGAATGGCTCGGTAAAAACTTTGCGCTGATTGACACGGGCGGCATTGAGTTGTCAGACGCGCCATTTATGACGCAAATTCGTGCGCAAGCTGAAATTGCGATGAATGAAGCTGATGTCATCGTCGCGGTCGTTGATGGTGAGACGGGCGTGACAGACGGCGACGAGGCCGTTGCACAGATTCTCTATAAAACAGATAAACCCGTGATTCTCGTGGTTAATAAAACCGATAACCCTGAGCGTCGTCTTGAAATTTATGATTTTTATAGTTTGGGGCTTGGTGAGCCACTCCCGATGTCTGCCGTTCACGGCATTGGCTCTGGCGACGTGCTAGACGCTATTATTGCGGCACTTCCCGCTGACAGCGAAGAGGAGAATCCAAATCTGATTCGCTTTAGCTTGATTGGTCGGCCAAATGTCGGAAAATCAAGCCTTGTCAATGCGATGCTTGGCGAAGAGCGTGTGATTGCCTCGCCGATTGCTGGAACGACGCGCGATGCGATTGACACGCGCTTTACGGACGCTGACGGCCAAGAATTTCTCATGATTGACACGGCGGGCCTGCGTAAATCAGGAAAAATTTACGAGTCGACCGAGAAATATTCAGTCATGCGCGCTATGCGTGCGATTGATCGTAGCGATATTGTCCTCATGGTGATTAACGCCGAAGAAGGCATTCGTGAGTACGACATGCGCATCGCAGGCTTTGCACACGAAGCTGGCAAAGGCATTCTTCTTGTCGTCAATAAATGGGACACGCTTGATAAAGACAATCACACGATGGCAAAATTTGAGGAAGAAATCCGAACCAAATTTAAATTCTTGGATTATGCGCCTATCGTTTATGTGTCAGCTATGACTAAGCAGCGTCTTTCGACATTGCCTGACAAAATCAAGGAAATTCACGACTATCAAAATCTCAGAATCACAACGAGCGTGCTCAATGACGTGATTCAAGATGCGGTCGCGACAAATCCGACGCCGACTGACAAAGGCAAGCGCCTCAAGATTTTCATGGCGCAGCAAGTGGCGATTAAACCGCCGACTTTTGTCGTCTTTGTCAATGAAGAAGAATTGATGCATTTTAGTTATTTGCGTTTTCTTGAAAATCAGATTCGCAAGGCGTTTATTTATACGGGGACACCAATACATATCATTGCACGCAAACGTAAGTGATTTATGTTATAATACAATCAAGGATTTTTGAATAAGAAGGGGATAAAATGGGAATATTTGATGTCTTTAGAGACGATAAAGATGACGACAAATCAGGAACCGCGACGCATCGCGCACGCGGCCGCAAAGAGCGCCAGATTAGCGCGCTTGAATTTAAAAGCGCCGACGCAACGCTTGTTTGGCTGAAAGAAAATTATGCAACTTTCGCGCTTGAAGAGGGCGGCTTTGTCGTCTTTGAAGACGACAATGGCGAGAATTTTCTGCATCTCTACACCAGCCGTTCAAAAATTGTTGACGATCCGACGTCGGATTTGACAACGATGAATTTTGAGGATTTGAAAGATTTGCTCAAGGAGCTCGATGATGTTGATTTCCTCCTGATTAATCCTGAAACGGACAGCATTCGCCTGAGCCGGACAGCAGTTTTAAACGCCGAAGAGGAGAACACTGTGCCTGAAGCTGAAAAAGAGACGCCTGCGTCCGTGCCCACGGAGCCACTTTTTCCGCGTCGCAGCGAGCGCGGGGAAGTAAAGCCTGTGGATGAGCCCGCGCCCGAAACGCTAGCAGAACCAGAAGAAGTGTCTGAAATTGAACCTGAAGTTGTGCCCGAAACTGCTGAAACGCAGACGGAGCCTGAGTCAGAGGCAGAGAATGCTGTCAAAGATGAAGCTGAAAATGAAGCATCCGAAATTGCCGTAGAAGAACAGCCGCAACCAGCAATTCCTCAAGGCTTAGACGCTTTAGATTTCAAACCTGTGACGAGTATTCCGACGGCTTTATTGCGCGGTCTCATTAGCTTCGTCGAGTCTGACGATGCGCTCACGCGTCTTTATATGGGCGAGGCGAAAAAAGGCGCTGAGGCGACGTTTGTGATTGCTTTTGAAACGTCCAAGGAAGACTACAACGCGGCTGCAATTGATGTAAAAACGGCTGATTACACGGCATTTTCGACAAAAGTAGGTAGCGGCGCATTTGCCGAGAAAGTAGCCATTCCTAGTTATTTGATTTATGAGTCCAGTGAATCAAAAGAAAATGCGTCTGCGCGCAGCGAAGATGAGATGGTGCAGTATTTGGAGCATCATTTCCTGTTGCATCCTGAGTCACATGATGACGACGATGAGCTGATTGCCTTTACGAATTTTACGCAGATTCCGTCGCAGTTCTTGCGCGCGTTTGAGGCGTTTCGTGTGTCGCGCACGGAGGCAATTGGTGATTTATTCACCGCGCTTCCAGCCGTTAATTTTGCACATATCAATCCATTCACGCACGGTGTACAAGTGGACCGTCAAAAACTGGTTGTGTTGGGCCGCCAAAATGTTTTGATTATTGGTCTGGGCGTTGTTGGTGCTTCTCTTGCTGCTGTGATTCGCGCAAAAGATCCGAAAGCTTATTTGGTCGGTTACGATACCGATGCCTCAGCGCGCACCGCGAGCGTGGCTACGGGACGTTTTAATTTGGTGGTGGAAAGCCTTAACGCAGCAGCTGAGAAGGCTTCGGTCATTCTTTTGAGTTTGCCAGAGAAAAAGAATCTGGCGATTTTGAAACAATTGGCTGGTTTGCCGTTGCATGCGGGTGTATTGATTACGGATACGGGCAGCACGAAAGCGGAAATTGTTGCGTCAGCGAAGAAACTATTTGATGGAAAAGAAGTTACGTTTGTTGGTGGGCATCCAGTGATCGGCTCAGCTGACGAGGCGAGCGCAGCGCTCTTTAGAGACAAAACTTATGTGTTGTCAGCTGATAATGAGCAAGTACAAGAATTGCTCGCTGATAGCGGGGCACGTTTTGCGGTGATAGACGCGGAGGCGCATGACAAGGCAATGGGTGGCCTCGAGCAGATGCCAACGCTTGTTTTGTCAGCGCTGACAAAAAACAGTCGGGCACTTTTGAAATCGTATCCAGAAGCTGACGCGCTCATGAGCGCAGAAAATAACGCGCTGCTTGCTGACACGCTCGAATTTAACGTGAACGAAATCTTTGAAAATGCGGAAAATGTGCTGGAGCAGCTGACAGAATTGCGCACGCAGCTGGATCAATTGGCTGGCGCGGTTTTGTCAGGCGACGGAAGAAAACTTCGCAAACTTTTGGGCTGACAGCGCAAAAAGTTTCTAGTACAATCAAAATCTGTCAAACACTTGGCGGCATCACGCTGATGTTCGCTCTCGTACGGTGGTAAAAGCTGCCAAGTCGAGTCACAACTTCCGAACGGTGACGCGGCCGAACGGAAGTTTTTGATTGTTTGACGCAAAAAATGAAAGGAAAACATGGCGCAATTATATTTTCGCTACGGGACGATGAACTCGGGCAAATCAATTGACATTCTCAAAGTTACACACAATTACGAGGAAGAGGGCAAGCCCGTGCTTTTGATGACTTCGATTCTCGATACACGTGTGGGGCAAGGCGTGGTGGCGTCGCGCATCGGGATTTCGCACGATGCGCTCGCGATTTCGGATGAGATGGCGGTGTTTGACTATGTAGAGCAGCTGACAGAAAAGCCAGCGTGCATTTTGATTGATGAGGCGCAGTTTTTGACGAAGGCGCACATTTACGATTTTGCGCGCATTGTCGATGAGCTGGACATTCCAGTCATGGCTTACGGGCTCAAAAATGACTTTCGCAATGAACTTTTTGAGGGCTCAAAATATCTGCTTTTGCTGTCTGACAAGATTGAGGAAATCAAGACCGTTTGCTGGTTTTGCCACAAGAAAGCCACAATGGCGCTGCGCACAATTGACGGCCAGCCTGTCTACGAGGGCGAACAGCTGCAAATCGGCGGCAATGAAAGCTACCTGCCTGTTTGCCGAAAGCATTATATGAATCCAGAGGCAGACGCATGACAGCCGCGAGAATTTCCTAATCTCTGGATACGTGGCGGTAATCTATTGCTGGTGCACCGATTAGCTACAAAAATGAAAACAAAACTTGAAAAAATTTATAACTAAAGAAGTGAGGAAACAGTGTTTAATCAGCTAGAATCCATTCTCGGGCGTTACGAGGAATTGCACGAATTGTTGTCAGACCCTGAGGTGGTGGCTGACAGCCGCCGTTTTTTGGCCTTGTCGCGCGAGGAAGGGCAGCTGCGCGAGGTGGTTAGCTGTTACACGGCTTACAAAAACGTTTTGCAGCAGCTGATAGAGGCTGAGGAAATGCTGGCAGACCCCGAACTAGGCGAATTGGCGAAGGCAGAACTTGCAGAAGGCAAAGTGCAAAAAGCGGCGCTTGAAGAGCAGCTCAAGATTTTGATGCTGCCAAAAGATCCCAACGACGGGAAAAATATTGTCCTTGAAATCCGCGGCGCGGCGGGCGGCGACGAAGCCGCACTATTTGCGGGCGATTTGCTTACTATGTATCAGCATTACAGCGAGTCCCAAGGATGGAAGTTTGAGCTGATGGAGGCAAATGTCACGGGAATTGGCGGCTACAAAGAGGTTTCTGTGCTGATTTCTGGTGTCAATGTTTACAGCAAGCTCAAATTTGAATCGGGCGCACACCGCGTGCAGCGTGTGCCAGTGACCGAAACGCAAGGGCGCGTGCACACGTCGACAGCGACGGTGCTTGTCATGCCCGAGATTGAAGCCTTTGACTATCAGATTGACCCGAACGAGATTCGCACGGATATTTATCATGCGTCAGGTGCTGGCGGGCAAAATGTCAATAAGGTCGCAACTGCTGTGCGCATGGTGCATTTGCCAACAGGTATTAAGGTCGAAATGCAAGAAGAGCGCACGCAGATTAAAAACCGCGAAAAAGCGATTAAGCTGCTGAGCACCAAGGTCTTTGACTATTATCAGCAGATTGAGCGAGACAAAAATGACGCCACGCGCAAGTCGGCGATTGGCACGGGTGATAGAAGCGAGCGCATTCGCACCTATAATTTTTCGCAAAATCGTGTGACGGATCACCGGATTGGGCTGACAGTGCAAAAATTGGACCGCATTATTTCAGGCGATTTGGGAGAAATTATTGACGCGCTTGTCATGGCGGATCAGACGGAAAAGTTGGCGAGGTTGAATAATTAAAACTGTGAAAATTATTTCAGCTGTCTTTGCTGGAGTTTTTAGTGTAGGAGCAATTCTTGCATTTTTGAATGCAGGATTGGTTGCTACTTTTTATGACTGGGATCCAGATGGGAATACGCCCGCTCAACTAAAAGAAATCAATAATGCGACTAATCAAGCATTAATCCCAGCGTTTATAGGCTTGTCAATGGCAGTCATTTGTTGGATTTTGTTTGTAGTCTGCAGTTTTCAGGATAAGCAAAAGAAATTAGAGAATAAAGAATGATTAGAAGTTCACAAATCAGACTGGTTTTGATGAATCAGACGGAAAAGCTGGCGAATCTCAATGGTTGAGCCAGTCCTCACATTTAAAAAGCAATTCACGAGCGTTTTTTTGCCAACCATGATTTTTGAAACGGGTATCGGCAGCATCACGCCCATGATTCCGCTGAGTGTCCTAAAACTTGGCGGCAATGCGGCTGTGGCCGCGCTCGTTGTGGCACTTTTGTCCATCGGTCAAGTCGTTGGCGATATTCCAGCGGGGCATCTCGCGCAGCGTTTGGGAGATCGTGCTGCGATGCTTTATGGCGCGGGCGTTTCGCTGATTCTTTTGATTTTGTGCGCACTCGCACCGAATTGGTTTGTGTTTGCGCTCGCCATATTTGGCCTAGGTGCGGTCAATGCGCTCTTTGTGCTTGCCAGACAAGCGTATCTGACAGAAGTCACGCCAGCGGCGAGACGCTCAATTGCACTCTCGACGCTCGGCGGCATGCAGCGCATTGGCTCGTTAATTGGGCCGTTTTTAGGTGGTGCGACGCTGTCAGTTCTTGGCGTTTGGTTTTTAAAAGGCGCTGATTTTTTGCCTGCGGTATACTGGCTGGCGGCGCTTCTCGTGGTTGTTACGGGCCTTTCAGTCTATCTTGTCAAGGAATTACCGAGCGGGGAAAAACGCGCGCATGCGTCATCTGATCGCGTTCGCACGCGCGACTTATTAAAGAAAAATGCACGCATGTTCATGACGCTGGGGGTTGCGATTGTCCTTGTGGGCGCCGTGCGGCAAACGTCTAATGTGGCTTTGCCGCTTTGGGCGGCGCATATTGGGCTCTCAGCGCCGATTACGAGCTACATTTACGGGTTTTCAGGGCTTTTGGACGCGGCATTTTTCTATCCGGCGGGACGCGTGATGGATCGTTTTGGGCGGTTGTGGGTCGCGATTCCGTCATTGCTGATTTTGGGCGGTTCGATCCTGTTTATTCCTTTAACGAACGGCATGGGGACGCTCGCGCTCGTTGCGCTCGTGATGGGCTTTGGAAATGCCATCGGTGCGGGCATGATTATGACTATTTCAGCGGATATGGCACCTGAAAATGGGCGCGCGCAGTTTCTTGCGACGTGCCGCTTATTTGGAGATGCAGGCTCTGCGGCTGGACCTATGCTCATCGCGGGCGGCGCGGCTGTGAGCTTTTTGGCAGCTGGCATTTGGCTGCTCGGCGGTTGCGGGCTCGTTGCTGCTAGCATCATGGGCGCAACACTTGAAAAATATTCCGTGCACGCCAATCAACGCACTAGACTCAAACACGGACTCACAAAAGAAGGGCGGAAGCTGACATGAGACTAGCAATCAATACAAGTACGGCGATTTTTTCGTTTATAAGTAGCATTGTCATCAGCTTTTTGGCGCTTTTTGTAATCATCACACAAGAAATCGCTGATAGCGTAATGGGTGAGATCGTTCTTTTAGTGCTAGCGATAGGTATCACGGGGCTTGTTTTAGCTCTCATCGCGCGTTCAAGGTCGCATAAAAGGAAGCTGAAAACGCGCGGGCAAATTCTTGCGATTATTGGATTTTCGCTTATCATTATCCCAGCGGCTTATATTTTCCTTTTCATTCCGATTTTTGTTTTGCTTCTTCTGGCAGGAATTTTTATGTTGAAAGACAATGTGGTAAAGCCGCAAGAGACGCTTGTGAAGACCCCATTTTTTAATGAAAGTCCAGAGCTTCAGATGCAGCAAGCGCAAGAAAAGACGCCAGAAGTTCATGCGGGAGCGCTCACACATAAGCTGCCGCCCGCTCACACATTGCCTGAACCTCCCAAAATGAACTTGCCAATTGAGCTGCATTATGTGCCAAGAAATATTATTGTGATTATTTTTTCAATAATTGTACTCTTTGCTTTTACGAGTGTGGGTATTTTTGCGATTGGCTCAGGCGACTTGTTTTCGGGGAGTTTTGTTACGCTGCTTTTCGGTGGATTTTTAATCTATGGTATTTTTTACCGCGTGCGCGTCGGCAATCACGTCGTTCTCCAGATTGAAGAGCGTGGCATTAGTTACAATGATTGGCTGCAAAAACGTGAAGTTGGCCCGATTAAATGGCAAGATGTAACGGCGTTTCAGATTTATGTGGCTCATGGCTCTAAAGGCGCGCCAGACGTGCATTATGTGCAGATTCTTGTGAAAGATACGGGCGATTATTTGGGAGAAAAGTTTGAGAATTTGCAAAAGCAACCGACTTGGCTGCGAAGCATAAGACGTGGCTTTTACCTGAGCCCCACGGAATTTCCAAACTGTGTGGTTATGATTGGCGAAAGTGATAAAATGAAGCTTTCTACATCAACTGGGCGGATTTTGAAAGCCGAGGAAGTAATGGCTATTTTATATGATCAGTGGCAAAAACAGCGCCGTATACGTCCGCCTGAAATGCCGCCTCAAAAAATGCTTGCTGTTTCAGAAAATTCGGCGCAGGCTGTTTCAGCTGATGACGGTGAGGCTCACTGGGAGAATGGATTTTAATGAAAGTATATGAAAAAGTGTCAGAGATTTTCAATCGGCATGCGCTGGCTGGCGTAGAGCCGTTTGCGCTTGAATTTGTCTACCGCGAGCGTCACGGGCTGACAAAACTCAACTGGGTCAATTTATTGCGGGAAAATGCGACGCCTGAGATGCTGTCAGAGCTGACAGAAATCTCAAATCGGCTGATGGCGCATGAGCCGCCGCAATATATTGTTGGCTCAGCGATATTTTGCGACTTGCGATTCAAAGTTGACGCGCGCGTGCTGATTCCGCGGCCGGAGACGGAGGAATTGGTGCACTTGATTTTGGCTGAAAATAAAACGGAGCTGCCGCTCAACGTGCTGGACATTGGCACGGGCTCGGGCGCGATTGCCGTCAGTCTTGCAACCGCGCGCCCAACTTGGCAGCTGACAGCGTCAGATATTTCAGCCGTGGCGCTTGATTTGGCGCAGGAAAATGCCGCCTCAAACCTGACAGAAATCGACTTTGTCTTGTCAGATGTTTTTGATGCGCTGACAGGAAAATTCGACCTGATTGTGTCAAATCCGCCCTACATTGACCCTGCCGATGTGGCAGAGGTGGACCTGTCAGTTGACGGTCACGAGCCGCACGGCGCGCTTTATGCGGGCAATCACGGCCTTGCCATTTACGAAAAAATCGCTCGCGGTGCGCGCCAACATCTTACAGAAAACGGCAAGCTCTATCTGGAAATTGGCTACAAACAAGGCACCGCCGTCAAAAAGCTGTTTGAAGCTGCCTTTCCCGAGAAAATCGTCCGCGTTCATCAAGATTTTGCAGGGAAAGATAGAATGGTCAGCGTGAGATGAACCTCGCAGCTTGGATTTGCTTAGTTCTCGTATTCGCGAACTCACTCTTTCACGCGTTACTGATTTTTGGCGCGCCGCTCGGAGAATATGTTCTGGGTGGGAAACACCGCGTGTTGCCGGCGCATTTGCGCTTTGTGAGTCTCTTTTTCCTTGTTTATTTTTTGCTGATGGGATTTGCCTATCTCACAGTTTTGAAAGGGCACGTGACACCGTTCGCAAAGGCGCTAATCCTTGTCAATACCGCGTTTCAAGCTTGGGCGATTATTGGCAATAGCCTAACTAAAAGTCAAAAAGAAAGGCGTGTAATGCGACCACTTTCAGCAGTCGAATGTGTGGCTAGCCTCATCGTCTGGATAAATCTATGAATATTCGTCTTATTACAGAAAACAAAAGCCAGTTCATGCCACTTTTACTCCTCGCTGACGATGCGCGATTTATTCCAGATTACCTCGAGACGGGCGCGATGTGGGTTTTTGAAAATCAGGCCGTTGCGATTGTCGCGGACAATGAATTGCTGAATTTCGCGGTTGCTGAGGCTCAGCAAGGCCTGGGACTTGGCCGCGAATTTCTGTCAGCGCTGACAAAAATTTATCCCAGCTTGAGCGTGCGAACAGACGCATTTACCGCGCATTTTTACGAAAAATGTGGCTTTGTCAGCTACAAAGTTGTTAAAAACTATTTTCCTGAAAAATATGGGCATCCAGTTTTTGATAAGGGCCGTGAAATACGAGATAATATCTATTTGAGAAAGGTTGAAAATGAAAATTGACATGGAGTTGCGGGCGATGAGCCAAACCTTATCGCAGGAATTTGCGCTGGTGCGCCGCATGGCAAATGAGGGCGAAGTCGCCTTGGCACGCGAGGAATTTAACTTTGCAAAAGAGATGCTGGTGCGCTTTATCGACAAAGTACGCGCGACGGACGGACAAAAGCTCGGCGTTGCGGGCAAGGTTTTCAGACATCCTTATTACGTTCCTGACGACTACAAACAGCTCATCATCGCGCTCGGCAAGGAATCTAAGAAAATTGAGCATTTATTAGCAAAAAAAGAAAGCAAAGGGAGTTAAAAATGGAAAATCAAATTGAAGCGGCTGTCAAGGCGCTAAAATCAGGCGAACTCGTTATTCTGCCGACCGAAACGGTCTATGGCATTTTTGCGGACGCGACGAGCCAGACAGCAGTCGAGCGGCTCTACGCCGCGAAAGGACGCCCGACGGAGAAAGCGCTCAATCTCAATGTGGCAAGCTTTGCGACGGTTTTGAAATACAGTAAACATCAGCCAGAGTATCTCGAAAAACTTGTCAATGCCTTTCTGCCAGGCCCGCTCACGATTATTCTTGAAGCCTCAAACGCCGTGCCTGAGTGGATTCACATTGGCAAAACGACCGTCGGCTTTCGCATGCCAAGCGTCGCCGCGACGCAAGCCGTCATCAAAGAAGTCGGACTTTTGGTCGGCCCATCGGCCAATCTAACAGGCGAAGCGAGCCCCGTTTACTTTGCCGATCTGTCCACCGCCATTCGCGAAAAAGCCGCGCTTGCCGTCAAAGATGACACCCTCCACGGACTTGACACCACTATTCTCGACCTCACGCAATCGCCCGCCCAAATCCTCCGCCAAGGCGCCATTTCCCGCGCAGAAATCCTTGAAAAAGTCCCTGAGATTGGGGAAATAGCCTATTAAATAGGCTTTTTTATGTCCCATCGTCCTTGCGTCAAATTTTATGTTATAATATCACTAAATTTAGAATTGAGGAGAATTGTATGACTTTTTACAGAAATCACGAGTTTGACGCGCAGGATACGGAGGTTTGGGCTGCGATTCATGCGGAGGAGGTGCGGCAGGCGCACAATATTGAGCTGATTGCATCTGAAAATGTCGTGTCGGAGCAAGTGCTGGCGGCGCAAGGCAGCGTCTTGACGAATAAATATGCGGAGGGCTATCCAGGACGGCGCTACTATGGCGGGACGGAGTGTGTGGATGTGGTTGAGACGCTTGCGATTGAGCGGGCGAAAGCTTTGTTTAATGCGGCTTTTGCCAATGTGCAGCCGCATTCGGGCTCGTCGGCCAATATGGCGGCTTACAGGGCGCTGATTGAGTCAGGTGATACGGTGCTCGCGATGGATTTGAATGCGGGCGGGCATTTGACGCATGGCGCGAAAGTCTCATTTAGCGGAAAAACCTACAATTTTGTCAGCTATGGGCTGAATCCAGAGACCGAGCTGCTCGACTACGACGAGATTGCGCGTTTGGCGCGTGAGCATCAGCCTAAGCTGATTGTGGCGGGTGCGTCGGCGTACAGTCGTGTGATTGATTTTGCGAAGTTTCGTGAGATTGCGGACGCGGTCGGTGCGCGGCTGATGGTGGACATGGCGCATATTGCTGGGCTCGTTGCGGTTGGGCTGCACCCAAGTCCTGTGCCTTACGCGGATCTAGTCACGACGACGACTCACAAAACATTGCGTGGGCCGCGCGGCGGCATGATTTTAACGAATGATTCCGAGTTGACGAAGAAAATCAACAGTGCTATTTTTCCAGGTATTCAAGGCGGACCGCTTGAGCACGTGATTGCAGCGAAAGCGCTGGCACTTGGCGAGGCGCAAAAGCCTGAGTTCAAAGCTTACATTTCCCAAGTCATGAAGAATACGGCCGCGATGGCTGACGAGCTCGCAAAGGCAGGGCTGCACGTCATCAGTGGCGGTACGGACAATCACATGTTCAATGTTTCCGTGATTGAGACAGGCGTCAACGGTAAGGAAGCCGAAAGTCTGCTCGACTCCGTTTCCATCACGGTCAATAAGGAATCGCTGCCAAACGACACGTTGCCACCGACAAAAACCAGCGGTATTCGCATCGGCGCCGCCGCCGTTACCTCGCGCGGCATGCTAGAAGCTGACAGCCGCGAAGTTGCGCGCCTCGTCGTTCGCGCGCTTCAGGCAAAGGAGAATCAGGAGCAGCTGACAGAAGTCAAAAAGGCTGTCTGGGCACTGACAGACAGATTTCCGCTATATCAGAAGTGATACTATGAAAAAATTAAAAAAGTCTGATTATCTTTTTAGCCCCGCAGCGCTTTTGGTTGCGGGCTTTTTGTCGCAACAGATTTCCAGATGTTCGCGTAAAACATTCGGCGGAATTTTTGAAATGTGTTATAATGACGTTACACGATTTGTGAGTTATGAAAAAACTAGTAAAATTTATTTTTAAGGGCATGCTTGTAGTCCTTGTTATATTTGGGGTGTTGTGGGGTTACCGGACGCATGAAAATGTCAAGCGCGTTGAGGCATACCGCGCGCAAGTATCAAGCGAGCTTGCAAAATACGATTTGACGGCAGACACGCAGCTGGTTTTAGCGATTATTTACACCGAGACGAAAGGTGGTGCGACCGATGTGATGCAGTCAAGCGAGTCGGTCGCTGGAAATGGCAACACGAACGTAATTGACACGCAGTCTGAGTCGATGAGCCAAGGAATTAAAAATCTTGTGAACCTGATTGAATACGCAAACGAGAAAGGCTGCGACGTTTATACAGGCGTGCAGGCGTATAATTTTGGCAAAGCGTATGTGGATTATGTTGCAGCGCATGGCGGTACGAACACAACAAAGCTCGCCGAGGCTTATTCGCGAACGGTTGTTGCGCCAAGCCTCGGAAATAAAACAGGCGCGACTTACACGCACCTGACTTGGGATTCACTTTTCTACAATGGCGGCAAACTCTACACCGACGGCGGTAATTTCTTTTACGCGCAAGAAGTTCATTTCAACTTTAATTTATTAAAACTCTTCAATTGGTGAAGAGTTTTTATTTATAAACCACTTTAAAATCGTCAAAATCTGGTGCGTCATTATCAAATTGCACGGAAACGTCTGTGACTTTAATCCACGGCTTTTTCAGGTAGCCTGTGCGCACCTGATTGACGAAAGCGCTCAAATCCTCAGCCTGCGCGCGAATCGTTACGCTAGCGTCCGCATTGTTCCAGACTTCGCCACGCACGCCCATTTCCGTGGCAACTGACTGCGTCACATAGCGAAATCCCACGCCCTGCACGCGTCCGCTGACTTTCAATTTTAGTTTTTCCATGTTATAATTATAGCACATGGAAATTATCAATTCAAAAGAAAACAAAAAAGTCAAAGAAGCCCGCAAGCTGTTTCAAAAAAAATACCGCGATAAAACAGGGCATTATTTGATTGAAGGTTTTCATTTGCTCGAAGAAGCGCTTGCATCAAACGCTGAAATCGTCACGATTTTTGTCGCCGCGTCAAAAGCAGACCGTGTCAGTGCTGACAGAATGGTTGTCGTCTCAGACGATGTCTTGAAAACGCTGTCAGACGAGGAAACACCGCAGGGCGTGGTGGCTGAAGTCGTGAAAAGCTTGCAGTCAGTGGATTTCAGCGGAAATAGGTATCTGGTGCTTGAAAATGTGCAGGATCCTGGCAATGTCGGGACGCTGATTCGGACAGCGGATGCGGCAGGATTTGATACTGTAATCTGTGTGGGCCAAACGGCAGATATTTATAGTCCGAAAGTGCTACGCTCGGCTCAAGGATCAACCTTTCATTTGTCTATTCAGACATATTCAGAGCTTCC
>JAIRUZ010000031.1 GCA_031254115.1 Streptococcaceae bacterium | reverse complement strand
GCTAAAGCGTTGCCGCTCGGTCAGTTGAATTTTAGCAAGTTCAAGAAAATTGAGCAGGTAGATGCCGCAGAAAAGGTCATTGAGCCCGTTCACGAAATCTCGGCCTATGACCAGTTGACGCTCAAAGTCTATTTATAAGGGGATTTAAATGAAAGTAGCTATTGCACAAATTACGCCGAAAACGTCAGAAAAGCTTGCCAATCGTGAGAAAATGGCAAATTATGTTGAAGAAGCTGCCAGAGCCAGCGCGGATTTAATTGTTTTTCCCGAGCTTGCGCTGACAGGCTATAATTGTGGCGATTGCTTTTTTGAGCTCGCTGAAAAAATTCCGTCAGGTGAGAGTATCCAATTTTTTGAAAAACTAGCGCAAGACTTGAATATCCATATTATCTGGGGAATGCCTGAAATGTCGCTGCCAGGCGTTCTATACAACGCAGCGGCGCTTGTCGGACCTGACGGATATATCGGCAGTTGGCGCAAGAATACGCTGCCAGGCCACGCGACAGATAAGGCAGGCCCAGGCGCTTTCCCAGATCGGCGCTTTTTCAAAAACGGCTCAGGTCTGGAAGTTTTTGACACGAAGATTGGACGGATTGGCTGTCTGATCTGCTATGACATTTTCTTCCCCGAGCTGGCGCGCTTACTCACGCTCAAAGGCGCCGACTTTTTGGTCGGAATTTCTGGCTCGCCAGCTTTTGAAAAAGATATTTTTGAGCCGCTGATTCAGGCGCGTGCCATGGAAAATACGATTGATTTTGTCTATACAAATCTCGTCGGTCACGAGGACGAGACGACTTATTGGGGTGGTGGCTGCGTGTACACGGCGGGAGACGCCGCAAGGAAAGTGCCTGGCAAATTAATCGCCAAAGCAGATTATAAGACCGAAGGACTGACATTTGCAGAGCTTGATCCGTATGATAAGTCGATTCGTCCTGTTTTTCCTGTTCTTAGAGATTTAAAAAATGAGATGTATCAAGAGCTAAGAAAAGCTCATGGTAAACTTGCTTAACCGCTAATGAAAAGGTTTTCTGATATAATGAAAAAAAATGAACTTTAAAACACGCACGATTGTCTATCGCCACAAATTATCCGAGCTTGAGCAAGAAATTTCGGAGTATATTTTAGCACACCGCGCCGAGGTCGTTGAGCTGAAAATGACGGCTCTGGCGCAGACATTTTTTACTGTGCCCAACACAATTTCCAGACTCTGCACGAAAGTCGGCTACACGGGTTTTCTTGATCTGAAAAAAGCGCTCCGAGAAGAATTGCTGCCGCGAAAACGCGCAGACAACAGCCAAAAAGACATTCTCTTGCGAAATTTTGCCATGATTGACGCGGAAAAAGAGCGCGAAATCGCCGTCGTTTTTGAAAAAGCAGACAAGGTCAATGTCTTTGCTGTTGGCTCAACCGCATGGGCCGCGCGTATTATCGTTGACACATTTAATTCGATTGATTATAAATTTATTTTTTACGAATACGAACACGAAGTCCGCCAAAAAATACGCACAGCTAAAAATGAAGCCTTCTTTTTCATTAGCCTCTCTGGCGACAAAGAACCCTTTTTGAGCCTCGCAAAAGAAGCCAGAGAAAGTGGCCAATCAGTGCTGAGCCTGACCATGCTTTCAGAAAATCCTCTTTCCAAGTTATCTAATCATAGTTTATTTTGCTATTCGCCCGAGCGCCGGCTCAACGGCTCCAACATTCAAGATAAAACGCCGCTTTTGGTCATTGCCGAGAGTTTATTTGAAGCATACAAAAAACGCCGCCCAGACTTTTCTGAGTGACGTTTTTTAATTTAATAAGGCAACACGAGTTTTGACGCTGCGAGATCAATCGTGTAAGTCGCCGCGCGGTTGTCACGAATCGTGTGCTCAAAATCGGTCGTGTAAAGCACGAGTTTGAGTGCGCTGTCAGCTGTCAGCTGGTAAAGCGTCGGCTGTAAGGCAAGCGTCACGTCGAGCCATTCGTCTGCGGAAAACGGCGTGAGCTTGCTCAGCGACTCGCGATTTTCAAGATTGACAAAGCCTTTGGTAATGACCTGATACGGCGTGTCCGTGAGCGGCAATTCGACAAGATTTTCAAACTGGAAATTTCGGCCGCGGTCAAGCGCGCCAAGCGCAAGCGGTCGTGCAGCATCTGCGAGCCGTTTTTTAGGCCCAGCGTCAAGCAATTGCGCTGACAGAAAGCCTTTTGTGTCTGTCAGTTTAAGCCGCAGCTGCAATTTGACGCTGCCGTTGATTGCAAACGCTGACAAAATAGGAAGCTCAAGGCTGACAGCGTTTGCGCGATTCTCAAAAAGGTCTTTTTTGAACCCATTAAAATCCTTGGCATAACGTTCAAAAGTTGCGTCATCGTACGCATTTTCAAAGGTCGCGTTTTCGGTGCCAAGCGGCAGAATGCGCGTGTTTGCGGCGCCCCATTCTTGCGCGGTCGTCCAGCTTTGTGATTTGCCATTTTCCTGGAGAATGACAGGAGGAAGCGCGAGCGCGAGCGGCCTATCAAGGAGTTTCGCGGTAAAATACGTGTTGATAAGCTCGCTGTAATCAAAACTCTGCCACGCGTTGCAATAAATGTGCGCGCCACGGTGCAAAATCGCGTGTTTCGTGAGCGTTTCAGGCAGCGCCTGCCAATAATTGTAGGCCTGATCAGGCGTGACGTTCCAGTCTTGCAGCCCGTGCTCAATCAACACATCGCAGCGCACATTTTTCGCATAGGGCAAATAATTCCGCGCGTGCCAAAATTGATTGTAATCGCCTGTCAGCCGGTCTTGCGCCTCGGAAAGTGCATCAAGCGCTTTTTGATATGCTGCATTGGCCGCCAAATAATCCGCACCTTCCAAATTTCGACTGTAAGTCAATTCGGCAAGCACGTCAAGATCCTCGCCCGGAAAGCCACCTGGACTGCGCACGAGCCCGCCCTCGCGGTAATACGTGTACCAACTTGAAATGCCGCTTTCGGCCAAAATGACTTTGAGTCCGTCGACGCCCGTGGTTGCAATGCCGTAAGCCATTGTTCCGAGATAAGATTTGCCCGTCATCGCCACATTGCCGCTCGCCCAATTTGCCCGAATTTCAGCGCTGCGTTTTTTGTCAACGAAAGCGCGCGCGCGCCCACCCAGCCAGTCAATGACTGCTTTCATCGAATAAATTTGCTGATAATCGCCACTCGTTTGCATGCCGTCAGAGCCGCGCGTGCCAACACCTGCCACATAAACAGACGCAAATCCGCGTGCCAGCAGATAATCATTGAGGCTCGAACTCCAGCCGTGCGTAAAAGTTTCGGTGGCTTTGTCAGCCAACGGCACAGCGATTTTTTCGTAGCCAGGATCTTTTGGCAACCGTTCTTCAACGCTCAGCTGCCCAAGCGTTTTAGGTGTCAGATCCGTTTTCATTTCATGGAGCCGTTTGTCATTTGCCAGCTCATTAATGCCTAGATGATACGGGCTCGCAGTCATCACGACTGGCAATTTTCCGGAAAAATTTGGCCTTAAAATCTGAACTTTCACGAGGTCGTAGGTGCCGCGCCCAAACGTGTCCACCGGTGTCTCAACATAGACAACTTCCTTTGTCAGCGCAGACAAACTCGTATCAAATGTCGCGAGCGACTTATCATTGAAAAAATGAAACGCATTGTCAACAGGCAAAAGACCTTCAGACACCCATTTTTCAACAAGCAACATGCCGCCTTTCGTGCGCGTGCACAGCAGCTGATAAAACGCATCGATCAGATCGCTTATGCTGTCAGCTGGTAAAACGACGAGCCCTGTTTTTTGTGCAAATTCGACCGCCTTATCCGCCTGAAATTCAAAATTAACGACGAATTCCAAGAGCTGTAAGCCCACGCAATAAAACGCCTCGCACGTGAGCGTTCTGTCAGCTGCTACGAAAGCGTCAAAACTCATATCAGCCGTTGCCTGTAAGCTGTCAGAAGTGACAGGCGCTTTTGTCAACCAGCGTGCCAACAGCTTCGCTGCACTCAAATCAGACAAAACGTCAAAGCCAAGCGTCGCAAGCTCCGCGCGTTTCTCAGCATGCGATTTTTCAACCACCGAAAATTGATTAAAATGTACCATGAAAAGTCCTCACAACCTTTAAATTACCTTAATTATAACAAATCTTGCGTCCGAAGTCTCACATTCTCCCGAAAAAATGATAAAATAGACTTGTTTTGAAATCGAGACGAAAAGCTGGCTTTCAAAACAGGTTCAATCGTTAAGCATTGATTTTTTATAGAAAAGGAATTTTAACATGACATTTCCAACCACTGTCCAATATTTGCTTGAATTTATGGCATCCGCTATCTTCATCATGATCGTCAACATGGCGATGGCAAATATCAAATCACTTCCCCAACGCAATGCGAAAATTGTGCGCGGAGTCGCTTACGGCGCGGCTACCTTTGCGGTTTTCCTCGGCCTTAGTATGGTCATTCAAACGACGACGTCGGCGAACTATTTCTTCCTGATTAACCCTGCTTTCACAGTCGGTATGGCTGTTGCTGGCGGCGTGAAATGGGCGCAAGTCGCGCCCATGATTGCGTCTCAAGTCCTCGGCATGCTCGTCGGCCAAATCCTTGTCGTCCTCGCCAATTACAAAAAATATCAAGAAGTCGAAGACTCAACCGAGCTCCTTGCAATGTTCGTTACGATTAATGATTTTGATAATCGGACCTACGAAAATCGCCCATCAGCGTGGATTAACGGCTTCTTCACCGAATTCTTTGCGTCATTTATCTTCTTCTTTATCCTCGCGTTCAGCATCAATTTGCAGCAATCGTCTATCATGCTCGTTATCGGCTTTGTCGCGTTCGTTCTCGTGGCGTCAACAGGCGCTGTCATGAACCCAGCCATGGACTTCGCCGCGCGTTTGATTTTCTGGTTCATGCCCGACTCAATCCTTGGCGATGCAAAAGACGACAGCCGCTGGTGGTATTCAATCGTGCCGATTGTCGTGCCATTTATCGCAGCGATTGCCGCCGTTGCCCTCGTGAAAATCATTCTGAAAACAGGTACCGCCTCAACAAGCAGCACAACAACAGCAGGCTAAACAAAAAATCCCGAACGGGATTTTTTATATTTAAAAAACCGTTCAGCCGCATTGCTGTTCGGTTTTTAATTTAATGATGAAGAATCAGTGACAGCCAGAACGCGCCGGTCGCAACGAGATTGAGCAGCATGTGCATTGTCATGTTCAGGTAAAAGTTGCGATATTTTGCGTAAAAGCCGGTCAAAATAAGCGCGAGCGCGCCGTAAGCGAACACATCTGTGAGCTTGGTTGGGCCATGCGCAATAGTGAAGAAGACTGAGGCAACGATAAACGCCCATATTTTGTGCTTTTTGAGCAAGATTTCAAACGAGCCCACACGAAAGAGCAATTCTTCAAAAAAGCCTGCGGAAATCGTTGTGAGCGTGTAAATCAGATACGGCACTTGTATAGCAAGTGTATTTAAAGTTTGCTGATTTTGGCTCGTCCCGCCGCTGCTGTGCGTGATAATCTCCGCAATGAAGGAGATGAGAAATTCTGAGCCAAGAAGCATTGCCGCACCGATAAATGCGCGTCCCCAGCGGAAATAATGCCACGAAAATGGGGGAATCACATTATATTTGCGCACCGCACGGTAGGCCAGAAAATACAGCACACCCAAGACAGGAATGAAAACAAGCGTTTCGGAGGTGATAGCGATCCAATTTCCCGCGATATGCGCGCGTGTGTTAATGGCTGCAATGATTGAAAGGAGTGTGAGCGGTATTTGTGAGAGAAAAAACAGCCAAAGCATGCGCCTGCCGCGCAAAGGCGAAAAAATGGACAGGAAGACGATACCGACAATCGATAGAGGAAGCGCGAGTAGCTCAAGCTCGGAGAAAAGCGCTGCGGGGTGCTTGGCATTCGCTTGGTGCCAAACGAGCGGCATAAAGAGTAAAATACCAAAGCCAAATAAAAGACAAATCCCGCCAACAAGGGCAAGCGGCAAATTTCCTTTTTTCTTTGGTTTGTTGTGTATGATAACATTTTCCATGGACATAGTATAACAAAAAATAAGAAAAAAGCCTTACGATAGGCTAATTTTTGATGGATTCATAAATGAGCATGCCGCCAGTGTAGGCAACAATGGCGATGGTTGCGATTTTGAAGACTTGGAGATTGAGCGTGGTGACGATGGTGGCGGCAAAGATGACGCCGAGCACACCACCTGTCGTGACAGACGCGAGACCAGGCCAAAAGACGCGCTTTTGGTGAATGAATTGATGGGCGCTCGTGAGTAGAATGGCCGCGGCATCTAACATCATCACAGGAAGCGCAATGAGCGGATTGACACCGGCGAGGCTGAAGAAGACGAGTTCAGGGGCGTAGTTTCCAAGACCCATGGTCATGAGCACGCCCAAAACAAAGTTAAAGACAACGCCCGCAATCAGCCAAGGAAGCGTCAGACCGTGCACGGATTCGGAGACATTTGCGCCGATGTTAAAGACGAGACGTACAACCATGATAACTGTGGCGAGAATCAAAAGCGCGCCAAGGACGCGTCTGACGCGGTTTGTTTTCCAGTTTTTGGTGAGATTTGAGCCGAAAAGCGCGCCTAAAAATGCGGCGGTCGTCATCGGAATGAGCGTCGTGAGCTCAACCTTGATTGCGGTAATGAAAAAAAGGGCTTCGACCATGACGGGAATGGCATGTGCGACAGACATTGTGCCTGGGAGTTCGTTGTCATTTTTTGCGGGGAGAAAACGCGTGATTTTAAAGAGTGTGGTTGTTGTTGCAAAGGAGCCGATTCCCCACGTGTCAAGCGTATCGGTGACAAGTCCAATGAAAAAGCCTTTGATGAGCTGTGGCACGTTTCCAAAGGGCACTTTTTTGCTTGCATAAACAAAAAGCATGCGTGCGAGAATGGATAAAATGGCCAGGATGAGTAACATCTGTATAGGGATTAAAATTGCGTTTTCATTCATTTTCATAGTTTATCAGAAAAATGAGAGCTTTACAAAGATATGATTTTAAGATTGCGTTAAGTTGTGATAAAATAGGAAAAGATGGCAAATGAAAATGGAATTTTAGCGGTGCGTCCGGTGTACCGAATTAACAATCGTGCAGAAAATCTGGCATTTTTCGTGGGTATTTTGGGCATGAAAGTCTTGCTTGAAGAAGGCGCGATGGTTGAGCTTGGTGGCAATAAGTCAGCGCGGCTGACACGCTTATTGCTTGAAGAATCGCCAGCTGACGATGGTTTTCGCGCGGTTCAGGGCAGAAAACGGCATGCTGTCACGCTGTTGAAGACTGACAAGCAGGAAATGAATCAGCTGTTAATGCACGCGAAAGCAGTGCAGCCAGACGTTTTAAAGGATATTTACGACGCGGGTTTTGAAGCGATTTCGCCTGAAGGTGATCATTTTATTGTTTACGCGGAGGGCTGCGCGTTTGAAAAGCGCGCGCTGACGGAGATTGCAGAGGCGCTGACAGAAGAGGTGCCGACACTTTCTGATTTTGAGGTGACGACGGTCAGCTTAAATGTGCGACATTTGCCTGAGGCAACGGCTGTTGCGCACGCGCTTGGCTGCGAATTGAACGGTTATCACGCGTTGACTTTGGGTGGTGTTGAGATTTTATTTAACGAAAAAAAATCGGGCGATTTGGCATCGAAGGAAACGTGGGATATTGAGTCATTTGACGTGCTCGTTACGGACGCGTTTGATTTGTCAGCGCTTGCAGCGGCATTTGACGGCGCGTATTTGGACGCGGGCGAAAAAGTTTTGTCAGCTGATACGCCGCTCGGTCTTGGCTTCTGGTTTGAAAAATGAAGGAAATTTTAGCAACTATTGACGCGCTTATCCAGCAGGAAGTTTTTCCAGGTTGCGAATTTGCGGTGATTGACGGCGCGCCCTTTTCTAGCGAGGTGCGTCGTTTTTGCTTGGGCAATCGGCAGATTTTGCCGCACGAAAAACCGCTTGAACCAGGGCTTTGGTGGGATCTGGCGTCGCTTACAAAAGTCATTGGCGCAGGGACGGCGTGCATTGACCTCTGGCTTTCGGGGAATTTGGATATCGACGCGCCGCTAAAAAGTCTGTATCCCGCATGGCACGAAGAAACGGTCACGATTCGTGCGCTTTTGACGCACACGTCGGGCATTGACCCGTTTATCAAAAATCGGAACCAAATGACGGCGCGCGAGCTGACGAAAGCCATGAATCAGCTATCTGTCAGCCTTGACAAAACATTTAATTACTCAGATGTGAATTTTATTTTGCTGGGTTTTATGCTCGAAGTGCAGTTTCATCAGTCGGTAGCTGACATTATAAATGCGCGCATTTTTGAAAAATGGGCGCTGACAGGTCTTGGCTACGGGCCAATTGCGGCTGACAAAGCCGTTCCAACGGCGACTGACGTGCCTGCGGGCGTTGTTCACGATCCGAAAGCGCGCGTGCTGGGTACGCATTGCGGCTCTGCCGGGCTTTTTGGCACGTTGTCAGCGCTGACAGAATTTGTCCGCCATTATTTGGCGGATGAAAATTACCTACAGCTATACGCACAGCTCACAGACGGTCGTCCGCTTGCTTGGGCGACACGCGGCGACGGAAAATGGCTCTGCCACACAGGCTACACGGGCACTTTTATTCTGCTCAATCTGCAAACCAAGCAGGCCGTCATTTTTCTCTCCAATCGTGTACATCTAAAAGACGCGCGCGCAGACTGGATTTTAAAGCGCGACGCGCTCATCGAGCAATTTATCACTTTTTTTGCGCACGAAAAGAAGTGATTTTTTTAACTGGAAATGCTATAATTATCTGTTAATCACTAGACTATGTTTCATAGTCTGAAATAAATTGAACGAGAGAGGACGCGAAAATGAGTCGAATGATGCCAGCCAAGGTGCGTGCTGAGGGAATTGCGCTCTATAAAAACGCTCAAGTAGAAGAAGTCGCGTTTGACACATTGAAATTGACGGCTGTCGTAGACGGTGAACCTGTTGTGTATGACCTTGACGGCCAATCGGACAGCTGTTTTTGTGCGACTTTTCAGGCAAATCACCGCTATTGCGCGCACCTCGCGGCCGTTGAAGAATATCTGAAAAAAGAGAAAGCTCAGCAGGAAAAAGTCGTGGCGGTTGTTGAGCGCGCGGAAACGAAACGCGCGCAAAATGCGGAATTTGAGGTCGGCCGCACATTTCTTGCGCGCATGAATGAAGACCTAGAGGCTGATGACAAGCAGTTCTACACGCTTGACGTCGAGGTTTTCAATGCGAGCAGCTCAGAAGATTTTCAGGCGCTCGCGGATTTTTTGGCGGTCACCTTGCGCATTCGCAAGGAAAAAATGCCCAGAAGCTACGTGGTGCGCGATATTCCAGCGTTTCTGAAAGCTGTTGCGGGCGGCGATTCGTACAGCACGGGACAACTTTATTTCTCGCCGATGTCGCTCGCAAATTTTGACGACGCAAGCGCGCATCTTCTTGAGAAATTAATCAGCTGGCAGCAAGAGTCGTTTTTGATGGCCACTCAAAATTTTTATCAAAAATCAGGCCGCTATCTTGTTTTGCCCTACATTTTTGTAGAAGAATTTTTGGATTTGATTGCGTCGCTCGAAGATTTCAGCGTGACAATTGACATGAAAAAGCTGAATTATTGGGCATTTGTGCCGCTTAGTGCCGAGGCAAATTTATTTTCTCTGAGCGTGAAACCGCAGGATGATGAGATTTTGCTGGACGTGCGCGAAAATCACGAATTTATGCTGTATGACGGGCGTTTGGTCATCGCAGGTCAAACATTTTACGTCGTTTCTGAGAAGCAACATGCCTTGATAACACGGCTAAGACAGGTTTTACCACATGTTTCGAGCGAAAAAGGACTTTCGAGTCGCCTTTCGCTGTCGTATGATGACAAGGATGCGCTCGCGCAGGCGATGCAGCTGTTTACGGATTTGGGAGAAGTGAACGTGCCGCCGGCGTTTCAGATTCGCTCATTTCGTCCAGCATTCAGTCTTTCGCTCACGGAAAATCAGCTCGTGCTCAAAATGTCGTTTGATTATGGCGATTTTGAAATTTCGAGCTTTCAGGAGCTTGAAACACTGGAGTTTTCGAGAGATTTGCGTCTTGAAAAGAAAATCTTTGAGACGACGGCGCAAATGGGCTTCCCAGAAGGCTTTGAAAGCGCGCGCGCGCGTTTGCTGCCAGACGAATTTTACAGCTTTTACGAGCATTTTTTGCCGCAGCTTGAGACGCTCGGAGTGCTCAGTCTTGACGAGGCGCTAGAGGCTCAGGACATCACGGCCGAGCCTGAGATTTCGGTCAGTTTAGAAGGCAGTTTGCTTGATATTTCGTTTAGCCTGCCAAACGTGGCTGACAGTGAGTTTTCGCGGATTTTGTCAGCGCTGACAAAGGGTGCTAGGCATATTGTGACGGCTGACGGCAATTATTTGAAGCTGGATCAGCGCTTTGAGCCACTCAAAAGCGCGCTTGAGACGTCTGACGATCTTAAAATTTCAGGCAATCATTTGATGACAGAAAGCTACCGCGCGTTTGCTTTGTCAAGCTTGTTTGAAAATGTGCCTAAAACCTCGTTTAACAAGCGTTTTGAGACTCTATTTTATGATTTGACGCACCCAGAAGAATTTCCTGTGACGCTGCCAGAAACGCTCGATGCGACGCTGCGCGATTATCAGCTGACAGGCGTTCGCTGGATGAAGATGCTTGCGCATTACAATATGTCGGGTATTCTCGCGGACGATATGGGGCTTGGCAAGACGTTGCAGGCCATCACGTATCTTTTGTCAGCGCTGACAACGTCTGAAACATCTGATTGCGCGCTGATTGTTGCGCCGTCAAGTCTTGTGTACAATTGGCTCGCGGAATTTAGCAAATTTGCGCCAGGTGCGCTTGATGTGGTGACGGTTGACGGTAGCAAAGATGAGCGTGACGAAAAGCTCGCAGAAGCCCACCAAGTCTATATCACGAGCTATGGCAGCTTCCTGAAAGAAGCGGCGGATTACGAGGCGAAAAATTTGACGTATCTTTTTCTTGATGAGGCGCAAGTCGTCAAAAATTTCAATTCAAAGACCAACAAAGCCTTGTCAGCGCTAACAGCTGCGCATGTTTTTGCTCTTTCAGGCACGCCAATCGAAAACAAAATTGACGAACTCTGGGCCATTTTCAATCTTCTGATGCCAGGACTTTTGCCCGCGCGAAAAGCGTTCAACAAAATGCTGCCAAGTGAGGTTTTTCGCACCATTCGGCCGTTTGTTTTGCGCCGCAAAAAAGAAGACGTGCTCACCGAATTGCCAGATAAGCTTGAAATGACGCATTTGTCAGAGCTGACAGAATCGCAGAAACTCGTTTATCTTGCGCAACTTGAGCAAATGAAACAAAAATTTTCGCATTTGTCAGCGAGCGACTTTTCGCGAAATCGGCTTGAAATTCTTGCGGGCATCACGCGTTTGCGCCAGATTTGCGACACACCAGCGCTTTTCCTTGACGATTACAACGACACGTCTGGCAAGCTTGAAACGCTTGATGCGCTTCTCGCACAAATCAAAGACTCTGGGCGCCGGCCGCTGATTTTCAGCCAATTTACCTCCATGTTTCCGCACATCGAAAAATTGCTTGACAAACACGGCTTGAGTTTCTACAAGCTGACAGGCTCGACACCGTCAAGCGAGCGCGTTGAGCGTGTACGCGCGTTCAATGCGGGCAGTCGTGACGTTTTCTTGATCAGCCTAAAAGCGGGCGGCACAGGGCTCAATTTGACCTCGTCTGACATGGTTATTCTCGTTGATCTCTGGTGGAATCCGGCCGTCGAAGAGCAGGCCATTTCCAGAGCGCACCGCATGGGCCAAAAAAAACGTGTCGAAGTCGTGCGTTTGATTACGAAAGGCACGATTGAAGAAAAGATAATCGAGATTCAAAAACGCAAAAAAGACCTGTTCACAGCAATTCTTGACACAAACACAACGACAACGAGCACTCTGACGCAGGCCGATATTAATGAAATTTTAGGCATCACCGCTTGACAAGCGCGCGTAGATAGTGTAAAATCTGAACTAAGTATGACCATACAGTTTCCTCTTTTTCCAGACGATGCGATATTTCCGCTTCCAGACAGCCGCTCGCTCGTGAATAATCGGCAAATCTTGACACGAATGCCTAATAGTGCCGAGGAAGAGCCTTTAACGCGCTCTGTTTCGGTCTCTGGCTCAGGCGGTTTTGCAAATCTCCCGTCAACCTCGCGCGGTTTGCCGCAAAATCAGCGTCAGCGCTATGCGTCTGTCAAACGCACACTCGGCGATAGCCGCCCGCTTGACATCGATCGCGAAGACGGCACCTCTGCCTATTCGGTCAATACTTACGAAAAAACATATAAAAAATCAGTCACGGAAGAATCCAAAGAACGCGCCAAACGCGCACTTCTTGACAAGCCGCGTCGTCCGAAAGCCTATGTCAATCCGCTTGAGCGCAAGCGCGAGCAGCAAGGTTTCCAGCGCGAGCCAGAAAAACCACGGATTTCTGCTGAGCGCATGGAAGAATTTCGTAAGCGTCAATCGGTTCACATTGGGGATCGGGTTTCGTTTGAAGACACGATGGAAATCGAGCCTCTGCCGTTTGGCAAGACCGTTCCTAAGCAGCAAGGCAATATCTTTAACCGCGAAGAAAGCGATTATTTCCAAAACAAATCAGAATTTCGCCAAAAGCGCGAAAATCTCTTCAACCGCGGCGTTTAAAAATCATCTGACACGATGATTTTTTGTTTGCGCGCGAGTTTGTCAGCGCTGACAGAAAGTTCTAACTGATGGCTAAGTTATGAGATATGGTATAATGTCACTATGTCAAAAACCTATCATTTTGTCGGAATTAAAGGTTCCGGTATGTCAGCGCTTGCGCTGATGCTTCAGCAAATGGGCGAGAAAGTGCAAGGCTCTGATCAAACAAATTATTATTTCACGCAGCGAGGCCTTGAAAAAGCGGGCATTCCGATTCTGCCATTTAGCGAAAAAAATATCACGACGGACGTTGAACTCATCGTGGGCAACGCGTTCCGCCCTGACAACAATGTCGAAGTGGCGTACGCTGACAAAAATAATTTCCCCTATAAACGCTATCACGAATTTCTCGGCGCGTTCATGACGCATTTTTTGTCAATCGGCGTGGCTGGCGCGCACGGCAAAACGTCGACGACAGGCATGTTGTCGCACATCATGAAAAATATCGTGGACACGAGCTTTTTGATTGGCGACGGAACAGGTCAAGGTCACCAAGCAGCAGACTATTTTGTGTTTGAGTCGGACGAATACGAGCGCCATTTTATGCCGTATCATCCCGAATACACGATTATCACGAACATTGACTTTGACCACCCCGATTATTTCCATGACATCAACGACGTGGCGGCTGCATTTCAAGATTATGCCAATCAAGTCACCAAAGGCGTTTTCGCTTACGGCGAAGACAGCTACTTGCGGCAATTAGACATAGAAACACCCATTTTTTATTATGGAACAGAGGCGAACGACGATTATCAAGCGCGCAATATTCAGCGTAGCACGACAGGTTCGGCCTTTGAAGCTTATTATCACGCGGAAAAAGTCGGTGAATTTGCGGTTCCGACCTATGGCAAGCACAATATTATGAACGCACTTGCGGTCGTTGCCGTCCTCCATCAGCTGGGCATGCCGATGAACAAAGTCGCTGAACTTATGCCAACATTTGGCGGAGTCAAACGGCGCTTTTCCGAGAAAAAAATTGGCGATACAGTGGTTATTGACGACTTTGCACATCACCCAACCGAAATCGAGGCCACGCTTGATGCAGCACGTCAGAAATATCCAGACCGCGAAGTGATTGCCGTCTTCCAGCCGCATACTTTCACGCGTACGATTGCGTTGCTGGACGATTTTGCGGAAGTGCTCAATCACGCCGATAGCGTTTACCTCGCAGAGATTTACGGCTCGGCCCGCGAAATCGATCATCATGATGTCAATGTGCGTGATTTGGCCGCAAAAATTGCGAAACCCGCGCGTGTCATTCCAGAAGACGACGTTTCGCCGCTTTTGGATCACAAAAAAGCCGTTTACGTCTTCATGGGCGCAGGCGACATCCAAAAATACGAAGCCAAATTTGAAGAACTCCTCGCGCTAACAACAAGTACGGTTAATTAAACTAAAATTCCGATAGTTCGCTGTCGGGATTTTTGCAAGAAAACTCAAATTTCACAAAGTCGTTTTTTATGATATAATGTTAAAGAATAAAAAGTTAAGGAGAAATTTATGACCAAGACACTTGCAGTCAACGCTGGCTCAAGCTCGCTTAAATGGCAACTTTATGAAATGCCCGAGGAAAAAGTGCTCGCAAAAGGCATTTTTGAGCGTATTGGATTGCCCGATTCGATTATTACCGTCAAATTTGATGGCAAAGAAGATACAAAAACGCAAGACGTGCATGATCACACGCAAGCAGTTGATATTTTGCTTCAAGATTTCAAGGAATTTGGCATCGTTAAAGATTTTTCTGAAATTACGGGTGTGGGTCATCGTGTTGTTGCAGGAGGTGAGATTTTCAAAGAATCAACGGTGATTACGCCTGAGGTTTTGGAGCAAATCAAAGGTCTCTCAAGTCTTGCGCCGCTTCACAACCCAGCGAACGCAGCTGGAATTGAAGCGTTTATGAAACTTTTACCAGACGCGCATGCGGTGGCTGTCTTTGATACGGCTTTCCACACGACCATGCCAGAAAAAGCCTATCGTTACCCATTGCCAAACACCTATTACACGGATTATGCGGTACGAAAATACGGTGCGCACGGAACGAGCCACATGTATGTTTCGGGCGAAGCTGTCAAATTCCTCAATAAACCTGCATCAGAGCTGAAAATTATTACGTGTCACATCGGAAATGGTGTCTCTATCACAGCGGTAGAAGGCGGCAAATCTGTTGATACGTCCATGGGCTTTACGCCGCTTGCAGGGGTTATGATGGGCACGCGCGCAGGCGAGATGGACGCGTCGGTGATTCCTTATTTGATTGAAAACGCCCCTGAGCTCAAAAATGCGCAAGATGTCATTGATATGATGAATAAGAAGTCGGGGCTTTTGGGCGTTTCTGAAATTTCGAGCGATATGCGCGATATTCAGGAAGCGAAAGAGGCTGGTAATGAGAAAGCTAAACTTGCCTATAATCTGTACATTGATCGGATTCAAAAATACATTGCGCAGTATATCGCAGTGATGAACGGTGTTGACGCGATTGTCTTTACGGCAGGCGTCGGCGAAAATGCACGTTTTGTTCGTCGCGACGTGATAAACGGCATGTCGTGGTTTGGAATGACGATTGATGACGAAAAAAATGTGCGTGGCACAGTCGGTGAAATCAATACGGTGGATTCTAAAATCAAAGTGCTTGTCATCCCAACGGACGAAGAGCTTGTCATCACGCGCGATGTGGAACGTCTAAAATAAACACTATAACTGAAACCGCCTTTAACGACGGTTTTTCTGAAAGGAATAAAAATGTCTGAAATTAAATACAAACGCGTCCTCTTGAAACTCTCTGGCGAGGCGCTTGCGGGCTCTCGCGGGATTGGTTTTGATCCAGAAACCGCAAAGGAAGTGGCAAAAGAGCTCAAAGAAGTGCATGATTTGGGCGTTGAGCTTGCGATTGTGTGTGGGGGCGGCAATATTTGGCGTGGCATCACGGGCGAAAAGGCAGGAATGGAGCGTGCGCAGGCGGATTATATGGGCATGCTTGCCACGATTCAAAATGGTTTATTTGTGCAGTCGGCGCTTGAAAATCTTGGTGTAGACACGCGCGTGATGACGGCTATTGCGATGCCTGCGGTCGCGGAGCTTTATATCAGACGTCGTGCCGAGCGTCATCTTGAAAAGGGACGCGTGGTGATTTTTGCGGGCGGTACAGGTTCTCCTTATTTTTCGACGGACACGACGTCGGCGCTGCGCGCAGCGGAAATCAATGCAAATGTCATTTTGATGGCAAAAAATGGCGTGGATGGCGTCTACAATGCGGATCCGAAGATTGATACAGAAGCGATTAAGTTTGACCATTTGTCGCACATGGATGTTTTAACAAAAGGATTGAATGTGATGGATTCGACGGCTTCGACGATGTCAATGGACAATCATATTCCGTTGGTTGTTTTCAACATGAACGAAATGGGCAATATCAAGCGTGTCATTTTGGGCGAAAATATCGGAACAACAGTAGAATAAGTCAGGTGCACGCTGTGGTGTGCTATAATGGATTAAAATAAGATAAAGGATTTAATATGGACGAAATAGTAAAAAAAGCGACCGAGAAAATGGCAGGGGTTGTTGAGAATTTGGAGCGGAATTTGGGGCAAATTCGTGCGGGGCGTGCGAATGCGTCGCTTTTGGATCGCGTGATGGTCGAGTATTACGGCGCACCAACGCCGCTCAAACAATTGGCGAGCATTACGATTCCTGAGGCGCGCGTGCTGAAAGTGACGCCGTTTGACAAAAAAGCACTCAAAGAAATTGAGGCGGGCATTAACATAGCAAATATCGGGATTACACCAGCTAATGATGGCGAGACGATTCGTTTGGTTGTGCCGATGTTGACCGAAGAGCGTCGCCGTGAGCTGGTTAAGGAAATGGGGAAATATGTTGAGGAAGCCAAGGTTGGCGTGAGAAATGCGCGCCGCGATGCGCTTGACACGGCAAAGAAACAGCAAAAAGCGGGCGAATTGACAGAAGATGATGTCAAAGATTACGAAAAAGATGTACAAAAAGCGACAGATGAAGCGATAAAAAATGTTGAGGCGGTCGCTAAAAATAAAGAAAAAGAATTGCTTGACGTTTAAGAGTTGCCAAAAAGAGCGCTTATCAACTCTCGCTGCCGCTAAATGGCGGCTTTTTTGTTAAAATGAGAGTATGAAAAATTGGTTGGGAAGTTATATAACGGCAACGGTGGTTGACGTGAAGACGGATTATTATTTTCTGCAGTCGGGCGATGATGTTTTTCGGATGCTGAAGAGCGAGGGCGCTTATTCGCTTGGTGACAGCGTTTCGGGCTTTGCTTATGAGGATCGTTTGAAGAAAAATTGGCTGACGACGAAAGAGCCAGCGGCGACAATGGCGCATTTTGGCTGGGGCGTGGTGACCGAAGTCAGGCGTGATTTGGGCGTTTTCGTGGATATTGGCTTACCAGGAAAAGATATGGTCGTCTCGGTCGATGAGCTGCAAATTCCCGCGGCGCAATGGCCGAAAGTGGGCGATCAGCTGTATGTCAAATTGACGAAGGATAATAAAAACCGCCTTTGGGCGCATTTGGCGTGGCATGAGGATTTTTGGCAGCTAGCGAATCCGGCTTTTGACAATATGAAAAATCAAGAGCTGCGCGGGATTATTTACCGAATTCGCGAAGCGGGGACTTTTGTATATTTGCCGGACAAAAATATGCTTGGTTTTATTCATCCGTCAGAGCTTACAGGCGGCTTGCGAATTGGGCAGGAGCTGACGCTGCGCGTGATTGGTTTTCGCAGTGAGGATCGCGTGCTGTATTTGTCGGCGAAACCGCGCGGCTTTGAGATGCTGGGTGCGGACGGACAGATGATTCTCGCGTATTTGGAAAATATGGGCGGAAAAATGGGGCTCAACGACAAATCGGCGCCAGAAGAAATCAAAACCGTTTTTGGTATTTCAAAAGGACAATTTAAAAAAGCGCTTGGCGGGCTGATGAAAGCAGGCAAAGTGAAGCAGACACAAGAAGGGACAGAATTAAAATGATAGGATTTAGTACAAAAGCCATTCACGGCGGAATCAGTGAAGACGCAACAACGGGCGCGGTGAGCGTGCCGATTTTTCGGAGCTCGACATTTAAGCAGAACGCGCCAGCGCACCCAATCGGCAATTTTGAATATGCGCGAAGCGGCAATCCAACGCGTCTTGCGGTTGAAAAATTAATTGCAGATCTTGAGGAGGGCTTGGCTGGATTTGCCTTTGCATCGGGCTTGGCTGGGATTTCGGCGGTTTTTGCGACGTTTAAAGCGGGCGATCATATCGTGATGACAGACGACGTTTATGGCGGTACTTTTCGTGCACTGGACAAGGTTTTCACAAAATTTGGCCTGACGTACACGCTCGTGGATTTGTCAGACCTGACAGCGATTTCGTCAGCGCTGACAGAAAACACGGTCGCTATTTATGCGGAAACGCCGTCGAATCCGCTGCTGAAAATCATTGATATAGCAGGAATTTCAGAAATTGCAGAAGCGCATCAGCTACTGACAATCGTTGACAACACATTTGCGACGCCGTATTTGCAAAAACCGCTGACTTTGGGCGCGGATCTTGTGGTGCATTCGGGCACGAAATATCTGGGCGGACATTCGGACGTTGTGTCGGGCTTTGTGGTGGCGAAAACGCAAGAATTGGCGGACGACGTTCAATTCAACCAAAATGCGCTTGGCGGCGTTTTGGGGCCTGACGACAGCTGGCTTGTTCAGCGCGGTATCAAGACATTGGCGTTGCGTATGGCGCGCCACACCGAGAGCGCAGCCGTCATTGCCGACTTTTTAGCGGCGTCAGACAAAGTCGCAAAAGTGTATTATCCAGGGCTTTCGAGCCACAAAGGCCACGAAATTGCAGCGCGCCAGATGTCAGGATTTGGCGGCATGATGAGCTTTGAGCTGGCTGATGGCACAAACGCAGCGGCGTTCGTGCAGTCGCTACGTTATTTCACGCTGGCCGAATCGCTTGGCGGCGTTGAATCATTGATTGAAGTGCCCGCGTTGATGACTCATGCGTCAATTCCTGCGGATTTGCGCGCGGCGTCAGGCATTGCCGACGGCTTGATTCGCCTGTCAGTCGGCATCGAGGATTTGGACGATTTACTGGCGGATTTGAAGGAAGCTTTTGAAAAAATTTGATGAAAATGCGGTTCTGTCAGCGCTTACAAATCTGATTTTGACGCCTGGCGTCAGGGAATGGGAGCGCCAGCAGCTGATAGACGCGAAAAATAGCGGCGATTACAAAAATCTGGAATGGGTGCTTAGACCGCACGCGCTTCGCGGTAGCTTGAGCCCTGATATGACAGAATTTTACGCGTTTTTGACAACAGGCATTGCGCCGACACGCTTTAACAGAAAGGAAATTGACCCCATGAACGCAGCAGACGAACATTTGGACTCGGCGATTTTTGCTGGCGGCTGCTTTTGGTGCATGGTGCAGCCGTTTGAGGAGCTATCGGGGATTTTGTCAGTCACGAGCGGCTACACGGGCGGGCATCAGGACAATCCGACGTATGAGCAGGTTTGCGCGCATTTGACCGGGCACACGGAAGCCGTTGAAATTATCTTTGACACGACGAAAATTTCCTACGATGAGCTTGTGACGCTCTATTGGCAGCTGACAGATCCGAGCGATGCGTTTGGGCAATTTGAAGATCGCGGCGACAACTATCGCCCCGTGATTTTTGTGAATTCTAAGGCGCAGCGGGCGCAAGCGGAGGCGTCAAAGCAGCGCCTCCTAGATACCAAGAAATTTGAGCAGCCGATTGTGACGACGATTGAAGACGCGCAAAAATTTTGGCCCGCAGAAAATTATCACCAGGACTTTTACAAGAAAAATCCCGAGCGTTATAAGGCGTCAAGCGCGATTCGGCATCGTTTTTTACGGAGAAATTGGGCGTGAAATCAGAAACTTTTTACACGTATCTCATGCGTTTTCGCGCGCCAGCAGAAATTGACGACGCGACGCGGCTTGCAAATCTGGCGTTTCAAGACACATTATTCCCCAAGCAATCAAGCGATTATGACGAAATTTCAACGTATCTTGAGACGCACGCGCCGTTTTATTTCAACTTATCTTTGTTTGACGCCATTTGGCGGGACTATGAAGAGGCATAAAATCAAGCTGTAAATTTGCAAAATGGAATTGTTAATCGAGTGTAACACAAATTTAATAATTATCTTGTTATAATAAAAGAGGTTATTCACATGTCTTGTTTCTACAGACTTACAGAAAACTGGAGGACTAACACTCACTTATGTCAATGAAGAAAAAAATCGTCTCAGGCCTGATGTTATCAGCAATTGTCTTTGCTTCTGTCGGTGTTTCGACGAAAGCGTCGGCAACGACAACAGCAGATTTGGATAAGATTATCGCGAATGCGCAAGCAGGAAGCGCAACAGCAAAAACTCAGGCGGATTCACTTGCCAAGCAAGTTGAAGATTCAAAAACAAAACTTGCCACGCTGACAGCTCAACAAGCTGATACAACCAAACAAATCAATACGTTAAGCGCGCAAATCAAAGATCGTCAGATTTCACTTGCGGCGCAGGCGCGCTCGGCACAAACGGATGGCGGCGCAGCCAATTATATTAACGTCGTCCTAAGCTCAAAATCTTTGACGGACGCGGTACAAAAAGTAACAGCAATGTCTGAAGTTGTCGGCGCAAATAACACGATGCTTCAGCAGCAAGAAGCAGATAAAAAAACGCTTGACACAAAAATGGCGGCTAACAAAACAGCTTATGCTGAAGCGACTAAGATTCAACAAAATTTAGCGTCGCAGGAGCAAGAAGCGAAAGTTGCACAGCTTTCTTATCAGGCGACCATCACGACTGCAACCAACCAAAAAGCAGCTATTCAGGCTCAAATCGTCGCGGCTCAAAAAGCGGAAGCGGCGCGGGTTGCGGCACAGGAAAAAGCCCAAGCAGCAGCAGCAGCCAATATCGCAAAGGCGCAAGCGCAAGCAGCGGCTCAAAGCCCAGCAGCCAGTACAAGTACAACGACGAGCAGTCAGAGTACAGGATCAAGCTACACGAGCGTTGCAACGCCAACAACTTCGTCGGGAAGCAATCCTTACCCAGCTGGTCAATGTACAGCCTTCGTGTATGATTATTTTGGAGGCATTCCAAACTACAGCGGTAACGCAGGCGACTGGGTGGCTTATGCCAATAGTGGTCTTGCGGTCAACACGATTGTTGTCTTCCCACCGGGTGTTGACGGCGCTGGTGGCGTTGGGCACGTTGCAGCTGTCACGAAAGTCAACTCAGACGGCTCCTTTGAAATTATCGAAGGAAACTACGCTGGCGGATGGGGTACAACGCGCCATATCGCGTCTGCAGCTGGTCTTTCATTCATCAGACCTTAACTCAAAATCGGTTCGCCGATTTTTTTATTGTATTTTGTGTATAATTATGAGATAATGGTGCATAAATATTTACAAAAGGGAGAAATAGTTAATGAGCGAAGTTGTGGATTTAGCGGCGAAATTAGTCAGTATTCCGTCGGTTTCGGGAGACGAGGAAGCGATTTTGGTATTTCTTGCGTCATGGATGCAAGAGAAAAAATTTGCAGCAATTGTCAAAACTGACACATTTGTTGCTGGGAAAATCGCTGGTTCGGCGCATTCGCAGGCGGTGATTCTTTCGGGGCATATTGACACGGTGTCAGCCGGTAATCGCGCCGACTGGGCGCAAAGTCCGTGGGAGCCTGTTGTCAGCGCTGATAGAATTGTCGGGCTCGGCATTTCCGATATGAAAGCAGGTGTCGCTGGCAATTTGAGCGCGGCAGCTTCTCTTTCACACGAGGAACTTCCGTTTGACGTGTGGGTCGCGGGCACGGCAAATGAAGAGCTCGACGGGCAAGGCTCGGCGAATTTTGCCGCTTGGTTTGACGAAAATACGGCGTATGACGCGACCGTTTGCGTGATTTCTGAACCGACCGATCTCAGCCAGATTAAAATCGGGCAGCGCGGCAGCCATTTTATGACTTTCATTTTTCACGGGACGGCGGGACATGCGTCAGTGCAGGCGCATTACGCGGTGAGCGCGCTTGCAAAAGCTGAAAAATTTCTCGCGGCACTTGATGAGATAACGAAAAAATTGACTGCTTACGACGATGCAGCGCTCGGCTTGCCAACGATGGTGCCGACGTCTATTGAGTCGGGCAATCCTGAAACGCCCAATAAAACGGCTGACAAAGCCACGCTGATTGTCGATTTCAGAACAAATCCAGCGTTTGAAGCCGTGTTTGATAGCTTTATAGGAAAATTGGCAGCTGACTTCGACTTTGATTACAAAGATGTAGCAACGCCAGTCCTTGCAACGCTCACAGACGGCGACGCCGGGTTTATCAAGCACCTCCAAGAAGTGACGGGTGTCGCAGAACTGTCTGTCAGCCAGGGCTCAAACGACCAAGGCTTTTTTGAGGCCATTGGCGTTCCGACCGTTATTTACGGACCTGGCGCCGACGCGCAAGCTCACAAAACGAATGAATTTGCGCTGACAGAAAATCTGAATCGTCACGTCGCGCAGCTGACAGAGTTTCTCGCGGCTTACGGCCACCTTGTCAGCGCTGACAAAATCTGATATACTTATCCAATGACAGAAAATTTGGAGCGAATTAGCACGATCGTGCGCACACAGGAAATTTTGCGCAAGCACGACTTCACGTTCAAGAAAAAGTTTGGGCAAAATTTTTTGACCGACGCAAATATTCTCAGGAAAATCGTCACAGCCGCCGACATTACAGGCGCAAATGTGCTTGAAATCGGACCCGGCATTGGCTCGTTGACTGAGTATTTGCTGGGTGACGCGGCGGAAGTCATGGCGTTTGAGATTGACGGCACGCTCGTGCCGATTCTCCGCGAAACGCTCGCGCCCTATCCGAATTTTCAACTCGTGCACGCCGATATTTTGAAAATTGCTCTCGCGGATTATGTAAAAAAGTTCAAAAATCCCGAGTTGCCGCTCAAAGTTGTTGCAAATTTGCCGTATTATATCACGACGCCGATTTTGATGCACCTGATTGAGAGTGGGGTGCCATTTGCCGCGTTTGTTGTGATGATGCAAAAAGAGGTCGCAGAGCGCATTGCGGCTAGGCCAAACACGAAAGTTTACGGCGCGCTGTCAATTGCCGTGCAGTATTACATGACGGTCGAGCTTGCTTTCAACGTGCCACGCACGGTTTTCGTGCCAGCGCCTCGCGTAGATTCAGCGATTTTGAAAATGACGCGTCTCGCGCAACCAGCAGTCGCGGTTTCTGATGACGTGTGGTTTTTTCATGTCGTGAAAGTCGCATTTGCACACCGCCGCAAGACTCTTTTGAACAATTTTCAGCTGGCATTTGGCGCTGAAAACAAAGAAAAACTTCTGTCAGCGCTGACAGAAGCCGAAATCGAGCCTGTCAGACGCGCCGAAAGCTTGACGCTGCAAGAATTTGCGCGTTTGTCAGACGCGCTGCTCCCCTTAAAATAATATGGAAACTTTCACTCAAATTTTTTCTGAAATCAGGGCCGATTCACAAAATGCGGCGTATACAGCTGCTGGCATTGAGCCGCTTTACCGTGCGGACGCGCGAGCAACGCTCATGATTGTCGGTCAGGCGCCTGGCATCAAAGCGCAAGAAGCGCACATGTATTGGCACGACAAGTCGGGCGATCGGCTGATTGACTGGCTGGGCATGGACTATGCCCAATTTTTCGGCGACCCGCGCATCGCGATTGTGCCGATGGATTTTTATTTCCCAGGACACGGCAAATCAGGTGACTTGCCGCCGCGCGCAGGTTTTGCTGAAAAATGGCATCCGCGCTTGCGCGCACTCATGCCGCAACTTGAAACCACGCTCTTAATCGGCGGGTATGCGCAGCATTATTATCTCAAAGAAAAGCTTTCGACGACAGAAGCTGTGCGGCGTTTTGGGGAATTTGCGCCGCAGTATTTTCCACTGGTTCACCCGTCGCCAAGAAACAATATCTGGCTCGCGAAAAATCCGTGGTTTGAGTCGGACGTGCTTCCAGCGCTCAAAGCGCGTGTGCACGCGGTTTTAAAATAAATTTAGAAAAGAGTATCATCATTATGACTTCCATTTCAGACCTGGATTCGCAGATTATTTCCGAGTCGCTCGCGCTCTCGGCTGACGAAAATTACAATTGGACCACGGAAAATTCGGCAGATTTTTCATCGACAGCGTCGCTTTTTGACTTTGAAATCATGAGCGAATCCGCACAATTAGCCCAAGAAGCCGTTGAATCCGCGTTGCACAAGCCTGCTCAAAAAGAAATAGTTGCGACATCAAACGTCCTCACTGCAGAAGATGCCAGCGATTCCGAAAGCCTTGCACTTTCAGAATTTGCACACAGCCTTTTGCACCGCGGCTGACAAGGAATACAAGGAAATTTTTAGGAAATTCCGTCTAAAAAATGATAAAATAAAGCCAACAGAAAGTTGGTTTTTTTATGCCTATTGAGCGAATTACAACAAATAAATTTGAGCTTGTCAGCAAATATGACCCAGCGGGCGATCAGGGGGCGGCGATTGCAGAGCTGGTTGAAAACATTGAAAATGGCGAGAAAGCGCAGATTTTGCAAGGCGCAACAGGGACGGGTAAAACTTACACAATGAGCCAAGTGATTGCGCGCACAGGAAAGCCGACGCTTGTCATGGCTCACAATAAGACACTTGCAGGTCAGCTTTACAGCGAATTTAAGGAATTTTTCCCCAACAATGCCGTTGAATATTTTGTCAGCTATTACGATTATTATCAGCCCGAGGCTTATGTCCCCTCGTCTGACACCTATATCGAAAAAGATAGCTCGGTCAATGATGAGATTGACAAACTCCGCCACAGCGCGACGAGCTCGCTTTTAGAGCGCAACGATGTGATTGTCGTGGCCTCTGTCAGCTGTATTTACGGGCTCGGATCGCCCAAGGAATACCAAGACAGCGTTGTCAGCTTGCGTCCAGGCCAAGAAATTTCGCGGGATCATTTGCTCAATGAGCTCGTGGACATTCAGTTTGAGCGCAATGATATCGACTTTCAGCGCGGGCGTTTCCGTGTGCGTGGCGACGTGGTCGAGATTTTCCCTGCTTCGCGCGATGAGCACGCGTTTCGTGTCGAGTTTTTCGGCGACGAAATTGACCGCATTCGCGAAATCGAAGTGCTGACAGGCCAAGTCGTCTCAGATGTTGACCATTTGGCGGTTTTTCCCGCGACGCATTTCATGACAAACGACGAACGCATGGAAGAAATTATCGGCAATATTGGAGCTGAGCTTGCAGAAACGCTGAAAAATTTCCGTGACGAAGGCAAATTGCTGGAAGCGCAGCGCCTTGAGCAACGCACGAACTATGACATTGAAATGTTGCGTGAGATGGGCTATTGCTCAGGCGTTGAAAATTATTCACGACACATGGACGGGCGCGCGGAAGGCGAGCCGCCGTATACTTTGCTGGACTTTTTCCCAGACGATTTCATGATTATGATTGACGAGAGCCACATGACAATGGGCCAGATTAAGGGCATGTACAATGGCGACCGTGCGCGTAAGGACATGCTTGTGAATTACGGCTTTCGTTTGCCGTCAGCTGTGGACAATCGCCCGCTTAAGCGCGAAGAGTTTGAGAGCCACGTGCATCAGATTGTTTACGTGTCCGCAACGCCTGGCGACTACGAGCACGAGCAGACCGACACTGTGGTTGAACAAATTATTCGGCCGACGGGACTTTTGGATCCTGAAGTCGAGGTGCGCCCGATGATGGGGCAAATTGACGATTTGCTCGGCGAGATTAATGCGCGCGCCGAGCGCAATGAGCGCGTGTTTGTGACAACTTTGACGAAAAAAATGTCTGAAGATTTGACGGATTATTTCAAGGAAATGGGCGTAAAAGTCAAATACATGCACTCAGACATTAAAACGCTTGAGCGAACAGAGATTATCCGCGATTTGCGTCTTGGCGTATTTGATGTTTTGGTCGGAATTAACCTCTTGCGCGAAGGAATTGACGTGCCCGAGGTTTCACTGGTGGCGATTCTCGATGCGGACAAAGAAGGCTTTTTGCGCAATGAGCGCGGGCTGATTCAGACGATTGGACGCGCCGCGAGAAATAGCAACGGGCACGTGATTTTGTATGCGGATTTGTCGCGTGCGGCAAGTGGCGAAGACATTGAAGCAGGGCATTATATCGAGTTTGAAGGCAAAAAAGTCAAGATTACGCGCAGTATGAGAAATGCGATGGACGAGACGGCGCGCAGGCGCGAGATTCAGATGGCTTACAACACAGAGCACGGTATTGTGCCAAAGACGATTGTCAAGGAAATCCGTGATTTGATTGCGATTACCAAGAAAAATGAAGCGGGCGAGCTTGAGGAAGTGGACGCGTCTGCGATGACGAAAAAAGAACGGAAACAGCTCATTGCGAAGCTTGAAAAACAAATGCAAGAAGCAGCCGCATCGCTCGACTTTGAGGGAGCCGCTACGCTTCGCGATATGGTGCTTGAAATCCGCGCGATGGATTGACAAAAAGAAAGGAAACTATGGCAGAGAAAAAATTCGGAAGTGATTTGATTGTGGATTCACTGATCAATCACGGGGTGCCTGTGGTGTTTGGCGTGCCGGGGGCGAAGATTGACCGCGTGTTTGAGCGCTTGGAGCATGACGACGCGGCGCCACAGCTTGTCGTTACGCGCCATGAACAAGGGGCGAGCTTTATGGCGCAAGGTGTTGCGCGTCTTACGGGCGAGCCTGGGGTTGTGATTGCGACGAGCGGGCCCGGTGTGTCCAATCTCGCGACGGGACTTTTGACGGCAACGGCTGAGGGTGACGCGGTGCTCGCGATTGGCGGGCAAGTCAAACGTGCGGATTTGCTCAAACGTGCGCATCAGTCGATGAATAATGCGGCGCTGATGGCGCCGATTAGCAAATATTCAGTCGAAATTGAAGCGGCAGAAACGCTATCAGAAACGCTTGCGAATGCGTGGCGCATTGCGAAATCGGGCAAAGGTGGCGCGAGTTTCGTATCGATTCCGCAAGATGTGACAGATGCCGAGGTTGGTGTTAAGGCAATCAAACCGCTCTCTGAGCCGAAAATCGGTGATGCATCGATTGATGATATTAATTATCTGGCGCAAGCGGTGAAAAACGCAGTGTTGCCTGTGATTTTGGTGGGCGCAGGCGCGTCAGATGCGAAAGTCGCAAAGAGTTTGCGCACCTTGCTTACGGCGGTGAAAATTCCCGTGGTTGAGACTTTTCAAGGCGCAGGCGTTATTTCGCGTGATCTTGAGCGCACATTTTTTGGACGTGTTGGCCTTTTCAGAAATCAGCCGGGCGATATGCTTTTAAAGCGCGCAGATCTTGTGATTGCGGTCGGTTATGACCCGATTGAATACGAGGCGCGCAACTGGAATGCGGAAATTGATAGTCGCGTGATTGTTATTGATGACGCGATGGCGGAAATTGACACGTATTATCAGCCTGAGCGCGAGCTGATTGGCGATATTGCGGCGACGCTTGACTCTCTTTTGCCAGCAATAATGGGCTATCAGCTGCCAGAAGGCTCGATGGATTATTTGCTGGGGCTTCGTCAGCTGACGCAATTGAGCGAAAATCCTGTCAGCGCTGACAAAGGCAAAGTGCATCCGCTTGATATTGTCGGCGCTTTGCAGGAAATCGTCCACGATGATGAGACGGTCACGGTTGACGTGGGTTCGCTTTATATCTGGATGGCGCGGTATTTCAAGAGCTATGAGCCGCGGCATTTGCTGTTTTCAAACGGCATGCAAACGCTTGGTGTGGCGCTGCCGTGGGCAATTTCAGCGGCACTTTTGCGGCCAGGGCGAAAAGTGTATTCCAATTCGGGTGACGGCGGTTTTCTTTTCACGGGACAAGAGCTCGAAGTTGCGGTGCGCCTGAAGCTGCCGATTGTGCAGATTATCTGGGACGACGGACATTACAACATGGTCGAATTTCAGGAAATTATGAAATATGGCAAGAGCGCAGGCGTTGAGCTTGGCGCGGTTGATTTTGTGAAATACGCGCAGGCAATGGGCGCCCGTGGGTTTAAGGCAAATTCGGCTGATGAATTGCGCACGATTCTGTCAGGGCTGACAGCGCTTGACGGCCCTGTCGTGGTGCATGTGCCAGTGGATTACAGCGACAATATCAAACTTGGGGAGACGTTATTACCAGATGAATTCTACTAAAATTTTGTATCAATTTAACACGCTTGGCGCGCTTATGGCGGGGCTCTACGATGGCAATTTTTCGCTGTCAGCTGCGCGCGCGCATGGCGATTTCGGGATTGGTACCTTTCACGAGGTCGACGGTGAGATGATTGTACTTGACGACATGATTTATCAGGCGACGGGCGACGGAAACCTGGCGGCTGTCAAGAAAATCACGGATTTGTCGCAAAAAGTGCCGTATATTGCGCTGACAAACTTTGAGCCAGCTGACGGCTTTGATTTTTCGGGCAATGAATCCGATATCCGCGCGCATTTGCAGACTGAAAATCTTTTTTATGCGCTCAAGCTGACGGGAATATTTTCAATGATGCAAGTGCGTATGGCGCCGCGCACGCCGTCAGGCATGCCGTTTGACCGCGTCGCAGAAAATCAGCCCGAATTTACGCGCGAAAAAATAGCAGGCACCGTTTTGGGCTTTTTTACGCCAGAGCTGTTTAACGGCATCTCGGCTGCGGGTCTGCACCTTCATTTTATCAGCGCTGACAAAACATTTGGTGGGCACGCAATGGCGTTTGCGGCTGACAAAGCCACGCTTGAGCTGATGGCGCTTGACAAACTTGAGCAAGAATTTCCGTCAGCTGACACCGCGTTTTTAGCAGCCAAATTGGACGTGAAAACAATCCAGCAGGCGATTGACAGCGCAGAATAACTTGCAAAATTGAGAAGAAAATGATACACTCTAAGAAGTGTATTTACGGTAGGACTGTGAAGACAGTCCTTTTTTAAAAACTCCGCTTGGAGGAAACCCGATTTTACGCGGGAACCAAGCAAGAACAGATTCAAGAAATTAATAAGAAATAGAAGAGGTTTTTTTATGCCAAAAACTCAGAAAATTCAGCTGACACCGCTTGGCGGCGTGCGTGAATTTGGAAAAAATATGTATATCGTGGAAATCGACGACACGATTTTTGTGCTGGACGCAGGGCTCAAATATCCAGAAAACGAGATGCTCGGCGTCGATTTTGTCATTCCAGAGCTCACCTATCTCGCGGAAAATGCGGACAAAATCGCAGGCGTATTTCTCACGCACGGGCACTCAGACGCGATTGGCGCGCTTCCGTATTTGCTTGACGAGGTCGGCGATTTGCCCGTTTTCGGGAGCGAGCTCACGATTGAACTTGCGAAAATCAACACGCAAAATTACGAGCCAACGAAAAAATTTGCTGATTTTCATGTCGTGACTGAAAAAACAGAAATCGATTTTGGGGTGACGACAATCAGCTTTTTCCCGACGACGCACACAATTCCAGAGTCGCTGGGCGTTGTTTTGTCAACGACATCTGGAAATATCGTTTACACGGGCGATTTCAGATTTGATCCAGCTGTTTCCGAAGGTTATAAAACAGACATGGCGCGACTTGCAGAAATCGGGAAATCCGGCGTTCTCGCGCTGATTTCAAGCTCAGCCAATGCGCTCTCAAGCGAGCAATCCGCGTCAGAATCTGCAATTGCCAACAAAATTTACGACACGATTGATGACTGGGAAGGACGCGTGATTATCGCCTGCAATTCGGGCAATATCGGGCGCGTGCAGCAGGTTATCGACAGCGCGCTCGCGCTTGGCAGACGAATCGCGTTTACAGGCTATGACATGAATGCGATTGTCGACACCGCCGTTCGCCTCAAAAAATTGCGCATTGACGACAAACACATGATTATTTCGCCCAAAGAAATCGACAAATATCCTGACAATGAGCTTGTGATTGTTGAGACAGGCCGCATGGGCGAGCCGCTTGAAGCCGTCATGAAAATGGCCTCCAAACACCATCATAATGTGAAAATTAAAGAAGGCGATTTGGTGTATAGCGTGACTTCGCCGTCCGTTGCGTTTGAGACGCGCGTAGCGCGCACGATGGATGCGGTGTACCGCGCAGGCGGCGTTATGGTGACGCTTGCAAAAGATTTGCGCGTGTCAGGCCACGCGAATGTGCGCGATTTACAATTTTTCCTAGATCTCATGCGGCCTAAAAATCTGATTCCTGTGCAAGGTGAATACCGTGAACTCAAGGCTCACGCGGATCTCGCAATGGAAATCGGCATGTTGCCAGAACATATTTACCTCGCAAAACTGGGCGAAACGATTGCGCTCAAAGACGGCAATATTCTGCCTGAGGGCAAAGTGCCCGCAGAAAATGTGATGATTGACGGCTCAGGCGTTGGCGATATTGGCTCTGTGGTGCTGCGCGACCGCAAAGTTTTGTCTGAAGACGGCATTTTTATCGTGGCAATCACGATTAGCCGCTCGAAGAAAAAAATTGTCAGCAAGGCGTTTGTGCATACGCGCGGCTTTGTTTATCTTAAAAAATCGCGGGATTTGGTCAAGGAAGCCAGCGAAAAAGTCAATCTTGCGGTGCAAGATTATCTCAGTTCGCACGGCAAAGATTTTGATTGGGCCGACATCAAAGGTGAAATTCGCGATACGCTCGGCAAATTTTTATACGAGCAAACCAAGCGTAAACCCGCCATTTTGCCCGTCGTCCTCGAAGAACGCACCAATCAACGCGCAACAAAAAACAAAAAATCGTGAGCTCACGATTTTTTTATTCGATTTGGTTACAAATCCGATTTTTTTACGCATAATACTGTAGGAGGTTTTTATGTTAGAAAAAATCAAACTTGTTTGGAAAAACAGAACGCTTGCTTCAAAGATTCATCTTTTTATCGCGCTCGGCGGGGTATTAATCGGCGTATACTTTGTTGTTGCGTTGCGTACGCCGCCGCACAACGCTGTCAGCTCTGACAAACTCATGCTCACGTCGTCAAGCAGCAGTCATGCGTCTGTCAGCTCGAGCAAAAAATCCACGAGCGCTGCGTCAGACAAAATCACGGTGGACGTTGAGGGCGCCGTTGTAAAACCAGGCGTTTATACGATTAGCGCTGATAAACGCGTGGTTGATGTGATTGCGCTTGCGGGCGGGCTGAGCGCGTCGGCTGATGCACATTCGATTAATCAAGCAGCCAAACTTAAAGATGAGGACGTGATTTTTGTCGCAAAAGTTGGTGAAACCGCGCCAGCTGCTGGAAATTCCGCAGCATCAAGCAATTCAGCCGCCTCTGGAAAAGCGGGCGCTTCTGGCGCCAAGGTCAATATTAACACGGCCGATTTGACGGAACTCCAGACGCTCAGCGGCGTTGGCGCGAAAAAAGCGCAAGATATTATTGATTATCGCACGAAAAATGGCGCCTTTAAAACCGTTGAGGATTTGGGCAATGTTGCGGGTTTTGGCGATAAAACGCTCGAGAAGCTGAAAGACAGCATTACGGTTGATTAAGCGCGCGTTTAGAGGTTTTCCGTGGATTTTTGCAACCTATTTGTCGGTTCTTTTGTATTTTCTAATCTGGCGCTTTTCGTGGGCGTTGCTTGCCATTTTCGCGGTCAGCTGCCTGCTCGCAATCTGGCGAAAATTTTGGGGAATTTTTGCTGTGCTGCTCGTCGTAGCAAGCGTTAGTGGCTTTGTCAAAGCAGAAGAAAATCGTCAGATGGCTGACCAGCCGAAAATGCTCACGGAAGTGACACCGCAGCTTGACACGGTGGAAGTAAACGGCGATTTGCTTAGTTTTCGTGCCGTGAACTCGGGCCACATTTTCCAAGTGTACTATACGCTGAAAAGTCAATCAGAGCAAGCGTTTTGGAGCCATCTTGACGACAATGTTTCTGTCACATTTGATGGCGCGCTTGACGTGCCAGAATCCGTGCGTAATTTTAACGGCTTTGATTATCAAAAATATCTCGCGACACAAGGTATTTACCGCGTTGTCACGATAAAAACAGTTCGCAGCATCAGCAAGAAAACAAGTTTTCTTGACTTACGCGTGTTGCGCCGGCGTGCGATATTGCTGTGTGAAACGCGCTTTCCAAAACCTATGGCAAATTATCTGACAGGCCTGTTATTTGGCTATTTGCCGAAGGATTTTGATGCGGAAATGGGCGATATTTACAGCTCGCTTGGCATCATTCATCTGTTTGCGTTATCGGGCATGCAGGTCAATTTTTTCATTGATTGGCTGCGCAAAATTTTATTGCGATTGGGCATGCGGCGTGACAGGGTCGATCAACTCATGCTGCCGTTTAGCATTGTGTACGCCTTTTTGACTGGACTTTCAGTGTCTGTGATACGCGCCTTGGTTCAAAAAAGTCTGCCGTTTCGCACTCTGGACAATTTTTCAGCGACATTTTTTGTGCTTTTATTTCTTATGCCGAAATTTCTATTGACGACGGGCGGCGCACTGACAATGCTGTACGCGTTTTTGCTCGCGATGTTGCGCGGAAAATTTACGTCACTTGACACAATAGGAATCAAGAAAACGCTCGTTGCATCCAC
>JAIRUZ010000009.1 GCA_031254115.1 Streptococcaceae bacterium | reverse complement strand
AAGCCATTTTTTTCCAAACGCATTGTAATGGTATAGACTGTTCCTTCAACGACGTCTGTGAAGCCAAGTTCCCGCAGGGTTTGCGTGATTTCATAGCCGTAAGTCTCGCCCCGACCGATGATTTCAAGCACGCAGCCCTCAAGCGAACCTTTGAGCATTTCTGTAATATCTGCCATTTTTCTCCTTTTCTTGCAGTTTTCAGTATTTTGTAGTGCATATATTCCGTAATACAGACTAGCGATTTATTTTTTTAAGAAGTAGAACACTCTACTTCTATTTCAACATTCGTATTTCGTATTACTGATTACTAGTATATAGTAACACAGAACAATCGCTTTGTCAAGAAAAAAGAGCGAAAAAATAAAAAAACCTGATTTTCAGGATTTTTTATCTGGCTGCAACGCTTACGCGTCGGGAAATTCGCTTTTTGCAAAGGCGTAGAAATGGCCTTCAGGATCTGAAAAAGCAAAATTTGTCAGACCGTCGCGCACGCTGATTGGCATGATTTTTGAGGCAAAATCGCCACTTTTCATGTCAAACGGTGCTAAGAACTCAGAGAGTTTCGCGTGCATGCTTTCCAAGTCGTCAAGCGTCATCAAAAGCGATGGCACACTATTTGCGACTTCTGGCGAGACTTCTTCAATGTAAGATTTTTTCCACAGCTGCAGACGCGCGTTGCTGTCAGCTGTCGGCGCAACAATAATCGTAAGTGCTTTGCCTTCGCCTTCACGCCCAATTTCGACAAAACCGACTTTTTCCCAAAAGGCCGCGACCACTTCAACATCGCCCACGTAGAGCATATTACAAATATTCATTTAAAACTCCAATCTACACCCATTTTATCATAAAAAATGACCTTTACTGGTCATTTTCGTTTTTCTTTTCCCAATCGTTTGACTGTTTCAGATCTGCAAGCTCACTTCTGAGCGCAGCGACTTCAGATTCAAGCGAATGCTGCGCATTGCGTTTGTCCATCTCGGCTGTCAATTCGTGCGTCGTGAAGCCAGACACATTTCTGTCAGCGCTGACAGGTTTTTGCGCATGGCGCACGAGCAACCAAATCAACAAACCAACGCCAATCACGAACACCAACAGACCCACGCCGTCAAAAAACCAACCTGCCTGACTAGCGCCACCGCTAATGCCGTTGCAACTTCCGGAGTTGCCGTAATTGCCGCCCCAATTTCCGCCCATCATATCCACTCACCGTCCATTTCTTTTCTGAGCGTTTTGACTTCGGCCCGCAAATCTGCAACCTCGGCTTCAAGCGCAGAGCTGCCTTGCCGACGAGTCAGCTCGCTTTTTAATTCCACGTCGGACAATTCGGACACGTCGCGCGTTTTGACCACATTTCCCTGCTTTGTGCTCCACCACCAGACCAGCGCGGCAATTCCCAACACCCAAAATACCATCATTTGTAACTTCTCCTTTTTGTTTCATTATACACCTTTAAGAAAATAAAAACTCAGACTTTAGTCCGAGTTTCTTATTGAATCTGTTACATAACCCTGCTTTTTCGTCTAACCACGCTTTAGCGCTCGGCGTAAACGCCGAGTAAATAAACGCAAAGCTGAGTTAGCCTTCAAAAGCAAAACGGGTGATGAAACAAGTCTATTTTCTTTCGTCAACAATCTGCGCGTTGCTATCAAGGACGCTGCTGCCGACGACCTGCCAGAGACCATTTTCACCGCGCCTGAAACTCATTTCCGGATCAAGAAATGTCTGTGCCAATTCTTTCGCGTAAACGACGCCAAAATTGCTGTTGATTTTCGTGTCAAAGTCTTCTGGCGCCGCGTCCAAAAGCAACAGGCGAATGCGCGAAATCATCGCACAGCTGTCAGCTGGAATATCGTCTGCGTGGACAGAATAATCATAATCCAGCACCAAAACGGCTGGTTTGTCGGCTGTCAGCGCTGACAGCTTGTCTAAAACGTTCGTGTCAAATTTTACATTCATGTGAACTCTCCTTGTCCCTATTGAATCTGTTTCATAACCCTGCTTTTTCGCCCAACTCGCTTTAGCGCTCGGCGCGCGCCGAGTCAATGAACGCAAAGCTCGGTTGGTCTTCAAAAGCAAATCGAGTTATGAAACAAGTCTATTATACCGTTAAAAATAAGCATTTGTGCGTGAAATGCTCACGGCATCAAGCCTGCTGGTGTTTGTGAAGCGGTGCCCAATTTAACAGAAGAGAACTTGTGACAACGGTAATGCTTGAGAGCGCCATCGCAAGACCTGCAAGTTCTGGCGACAAAGTCAGACCAAGGCTGACGAAAAGTCCCGCCGCGACCGGAATGCCAATGATGTTATAAATAAATGCCCAGAAGAGATTGAGGCGAATACGATTGAACGTTTTTTTCGCCAATTGCAGCGCCGTGACAACGTCTTCAAGGTCATTTTTAACGAGGACAATACCGCCCGATTCAATCGCGATATCGCTGCCAGAGCCCATTGCAACGCCAACTGTCGCGGTTGCAAGCGCAGGTGAATCGTTGATGCCATCGCCGACAAACGCAACAGGCGCCTGACCTTTGAGCGTTTCAATTTGCGCAGCCTTGTCAGCTGGCAAAACTTCCGCAATGACTTCATCCACGCCGACTTGCCTAGCAACGGCTTCTGCAACAAGCCGGTTGTCGCCCGTCAGCATGACCGTACGGTAACCTTGCTTTTTGAGTGCTGCAAGCGCCGATTTTGAGCTGTCTTTGGGCGCATCTTGAATGCCAATAAAAGCCATCAGCGCCTTATCAAACCCCAAAATGACAACCGTTTTTGCCTCTGATTGCAGCTGGCGCATATTCTCTTTTTGCTCAGCCGTCAGCTCAAACGCCTCAAGCAAACGCTCATTTCCGATGAATGCCCGCTTGCCGTCTATCAGCGCTGACACACCCTTGCCAGAAATCGCCTCAAAATTTTCAGCTTCTGTCATCGCAACGCCCGCATCTTTCGCCTTTTCAAGCACGGCTTGCGCAAGCGGATGCTCTGAATTTTCTTCGAGCGCGGCTGCCAGCCGCAAGATTTCAGCATTCTCAGAGCCAAAGCTAACAATATCCGTCACTTGCGGCTTACCGAGCGTAATCGTTCCTGTCTTGTCAAATACGACCGTCCTAACCGCGTGCGCGGCCTCAAGCACTTCACCATTTTTTATCAAAACGCCAAGCTTTGCCGAGCGTCCCGTCCCCACCATCAGTGCCGTTGGCGTCGCAATCCCAAGCGCGCACGGGCACGCAATAATCATCACAGAAACCGCGTAAACCAGTGCGTCCACCTGACTTGCTCCCAGGAAAATCCAACTGACATACGTCACGATGGAAACAATCAGCACAATTGGCACAAAAATTCCCGCAATCGTATCCACCGTTTTTTGAATCGGCGCACGCGAACTTTGCGCCTGACGCACCATCTCCGCAATTTGCGACAATAGCCCGTCAGCCGCGCCTTTACTCGCTTTGAACGTGAACGTTCCTGAACCATTGACCGTCGCGCCAATGACGCGCGCGCCAACAGTCTTCTCAACTGGCATTGATTCGCCCGTCACCATCGATTCGTCGAGCGCGCTATGCCCGTCCAAAATCTCGCCATCCACAGGAATTTTACCGCCTGGCTTCACGCGAATCACATCGCCCGCCACCACTTCATCAAGCGGCACCAAAACAAATTCGCCGTCACGCAAAACTTCGGCTTCCTTGGCCTGCAAATTCATCAGCTTATCGACCGCGCTTGACGCTTGCGCTTTCATACGCTCTTCGAGCAAAGAGCCCAAAAGCACCAGCGTAATTACGACCGCGACCGCTTCAAAATAATTCCCACGCCCCACAAAAAGAGCATAAACACTGTAAATATAAGCTATCGCTGTCCCGACGCCGACGAGCGTATCCATATTGGAATTGTGATGCTTGAAACTCGCCCAAGCGCTCCTCACAAATGGCAGCCCCGAATAACCAAAAACAAGCGTTCCCAGAGCAAATTCACTCCACACACCACCTGGCAAGCCAAGACCGATTAAAAGACCAAACATATTGTACACAAGCGGCACAGAGCCGATCACACCAACAATAAAGCGTTTTGTTACAGAAGACATAATTTTCCTTCCTAGATTAAAATCTTTCTCTTTTACTTCGCGATATATTTCCCGCTTGCCATTTGCATGCCGCACGTCCAGACGTGTTCGCCAGCTTCTGGCATGAAGTCAAAGCTGACAGGAACGCCAATTGGCAACGCACGTTTTTCGCCGTTGAAGATAATCTCGTCCACGCAGCCAGCGTCCGAAACACGCGTAAATGTAAATGTGGCCGGTTTGCCCGCTTTTATCGTGACCTCCCGCGGTAGATAACCACCGTCAACCATGATCGCTACTTCGTTTTTGTTTTTAAATAATGACATCTTTTTCTCCTTTTATTCTTTATGAATCTGTTTCATAACCCTGCTTTTTCGCCCAACTCGCTTTAGCGCTCGGCGCGCGCGCCGAGTAAATGAACGCAAAGCTCAGTTGGTCTTCAAAAGCAAAGCAGGTGATGAAACAAGTTTATTTAACGATAATTTTTCCGTGAAACATGTTCATGCCGCAGGCGAAATTGTATTCACCAGGCGTGAGCGCCGCGAGATTGATGGGCACATCTGCATGCTCGGGAAGTGCGGCATTGATTCCAAAATCGCT
>JAIRUZ010000021.1 GCA_031254115.1 Streptococcaceae bacterium | reverse complement strand
GTGATGGCTGGGACATTGGGCGATGTCAGATGGAAAGTGACGGTGTCATCAGTTGATGAAATCGACGCAATATTTTGCCATTCACCATTGGCGTCCAAGGCTGGATTGGCCTTCAAAAGATTAAAAGTATAGACCACGTCCTTGACTGTCAGCGCCTGACCGTCTGACCATTTCACACCTTTACGAATCGTGTATTCAATGGTGGACGCATCAACCGTTTTTTCTGATGTTGCAAGAAACGGCGTGGCTTTCCCGTCAATCGAATTGACGACCATCAAAGGCTCATATAAAAAGTTGGTTCCCTGACGGTGATTGGCTGAATCAAACGGATTGAAATCTGCTTGCGTAAAACCGCCCTGTGAGCCGTCACCACCAAAGATAATCGAGGTTGAGCCCGATGATGACGACGAGCTTGACGATTTAGAATTGCTGCAAGCCACAAGTGTCGCTGCCGCAAGGATAGCTGCTGTACCAAGTACAATTTTCTTACTGATTTTCATTTTTATTTTCCTTTAGTTTGTTTTTGTTTTAGGTGCTGCTGTGATAGAAAATTTTTCCATTGACAAGAGTGGTTGTGGAATACGAGCGATACTGCTCTGATTGAAATCATTCATGAGCGCGTTATTATCAAGAGCATTATCCAACGAAGCCATAATCATTCCCTCGTCTAAAGCCAGATAAGAATGCGTCACCGTGGCTGTTTTCGGGTTAATCGAATCGTAAAAGCCATATTTGCCAACCATGTCATACTCGGTCGCCATTTTAGTTAAATTGGCTTGGGCTTGTTGTGGGGCAAATTGAAGGGCTAGAAAGCTTGCATGTGGCGTGATGACGCCTGTCTCGTCATAGGGCGGATTGGCAGAGCCGACTTCTTTTATACCGAATGCATCGTATCCACCATCCGGCGTGGCACACGGCGATATTCCCCACAGGGAATATTTTTGAGTTTGTGCATACTTGACTTGGAGTTGCACCATATTATAGTCGTTCAATCCAAGCGCTCTGGGCGCCAACGCCTTTTCATTCATAAACAAGGTCGGCATTAAGGCTTCAAACATACTGCCGCCCCAGCTTGGAACATAGGTGATTCCTTCATAGGTGTAATGCCCTTCAAACACCTTGGTTCCCGCATACGTCGTTGAATAGCCGGCTGGCACTTGCTGTTGCCATGTCCAGTTGCTTGGTAATGTCCGATAAACGCCGAACCAGAGCTTGGCCGGCACATTGCCTTTACCAATCGCTAAATAATCCGCAATACGCGTTTCGGTGTTAATATTCCCGTAAGTAAAGCCTGTTGGCCCTGTTCCCACCGTATAACCGCCGTAAAGCTGATTGAGCGACTGGTTATAGAGCAAGGAATAGTCCATGGCTTGCGACAAGCTACTGAGCTGTGATTTGAGCTTTGGAAAGGCATATTCTGCTGTAATCAAGGCTGTGTCTAACCAAGCTACATCTACCGTAGATACAAATTTTTCATTGGGTGCGCCCGTGTTCGTATTGTACCAATCGTAGAAAAAGCCTTGGTATTTGGGAAGTGCACGGAGCTCTTTTATGAGCGCTTGCACACGATTTGTCGCTTCTTGTTGCGAAATAATGCCCAGATCCTGTGCGGAAATGATACTTGTCAGATACATTCCGATATTTGAATCGTTGGTCTGCGTCACCATCGTTTGACTCCCGTCCGGATTGATGTCTATTCTATCCGAAGGCAGGCCTGTGGGTGTTTGCGTGGCTTTTACAAAGTAATTCCACGTTTTTTGCGCCATGGCTTTTGAGACAGGGCTTGACTTAATCATTGCTGAGTGAGCGCTTTGAGCTGACAGACAGATGCTTAGCAGCAAAGAAAGCCCTATTAGAGAAAGTAAGCGTTTGAATCTCCTTTGTTTTTTCATAAACGTTATTCCTAACTGAGTTTGGCCTCATTTTTATTTTTAAAGTCTTGTAAGGCGACGTGAATCACACTGTTCGGTTTTAGTCGGACTAAGTATTTCTTGTCAATCCGTACGCCGCCCTTTCGATAGAAAGCTGTCAGATTCTCTGCTCTGATAGGATGGTTGTCGATTGCGACGGAGGTTCTGTCAGCCCTGACAAGATGAAAATGAAGGCGTTTATTGTTTAGCTCAAAATCAAAGTCAATCGTGTCCGTGTTTTCAGGAAAAATCGGGTCAATGATAAGGCCGTCAGCCGTGTTTCTGAGCCCCGCGAGATGCGTGATCAGCTGATTTGTAAAAATACCAGGGCCAGATGAATAAAGCCGCCAGCCAGCTTTTACGCCTACAGCTCCCGTTTTAAGTTGCTCAAAATTGTCTTGTGCTTCGTAGCGCGTTTTGAAGGCGCCATCGCTGCTTGAAAAATAAACATTCGCCTGACGCGCTTCAGCGTTGCTGACAATGTCACGGAGCCCCACAGGAATTGTCTGTGCAAGCGCATGCCACGCTTCTTGGCGCCCGACTTTAGCCAGCATTTCAACATAGCGAATTTGCGCATGAATATAAAGCAGCCCGATTTCACGTCCAAAATTCGCTGCCTGCTCGGCACGTTTGAAATGCGTGGAAATGCCGCCGTGATACGTGGGCGATTGCTCCATAAGGCGCACGCCGTCGTTAAAAATAAGATGCTCGTCAATGAGCGTGAGATTTCGCTCCATTTGCGCATTATCAACAAGCTCCGCAATAATGGAACGATTCATCGGCAAAAAGCGATAGTGACTGTTTATTTTTGAATCCAGAGGATGAATAATCGGCTCAAACTGGCCAGTTTCATTTTGCAGCGCAAATCCTGGAATCACACCGTCAACAAGCAACCAGTTTTCAAAATCGGCTTTTATCAGCTGAGCCAGAGCGTCAAGTTCTGCAGCTTCCAGCGGCTGTATTAGCTTCATTACCCCAGCAAGCTTTTTTAGTGCCTGATAGGTCAATGCGTCCGTCCAGCTTGATGTCATCTGCTTTTTGAGCTTGTCATTGGCTGGCTGCAGCGTATCGTCCCAGTCACCATTTCCATAAATTGAGAGGTGCGTTCCTGGCAAAAAATGAGTTTTGATAAACTGAAGTTCTTTTTGCAAATGCTGCCTGAGCGGCGATTTTTCGTGCGTAAACTTCTTCGTTGCGCGCGAAACGTACGGCAGCTGCTCAAAGAGAATATCAAAATCGCTCGTTTGCTCCAGATATTCGGCGAGTGCGAAGAGCGGCCAAACAATCACGTCTCCATGGCTCTCTTCGGCAAAAATGGAAGCATATTCATCAAACATGAACCATTGCGGCCACGTTCCGTCCTCGCGAAACTGGTGGCTGAAAAGCGTCAGCAAGATTTCGCGCACGATTTCTGGGTGTTGCGTTGACAAGAAAAATTCGATTGGCCCTTGCGACACGTCACGCGTTCCCCACGCCGCGCCACCGTATTGCTCAAGTCCGTGCGGGCTAAGATAATGAATCAGCATATCATGTGCGTACCACGGCAAAATAGTTGCCATTTTTAGGAATTCAGGCTGTGTGCCTGTAAATTTAAACCCGTGAAGCACCTCATTTTCAATAAAAGCGCTGTATTTGGCTGTTTCTTGCTCAAAATTTAAGAAATCCGAGTCTGTCAGTTCACCGTCAAGCGTGCCTGAGATTTTTAGCGTCAACTGACTTGCGCTGACAGAAAAGAGAACAAGACTTTCTTCAATAAAAGTGGTGCCATCAAAAAGCGTTTCATTTTCAAGAACTTTGACCGGCTGATCAAATTGCAGCCGATATTTCAGCGCAGGATTGCCGTGTTTACTGGCAGACGCAGCGTCCGCTGTCAGCTCATACCTCTCTTCTGTCAGCGCTGACAGAGTGGCCGCCGACTTATATTCTGCCTCATCCATCGCGAGCTGATTGAGAATGAGGAAATCGTAAGTCTTGCCATTTTTTGATGTGATTTCGAGCTGCAGACTGTTCTCAGCGCTTGCAACAAAATTTTTGATGACGAGCGTATCGTCGTCAAATACATAGACCCATTTTGCAAAATTGTAACCCATTTCAAAGACGGACGGCATGCCAAGCATTTTAAAGGCAGAGTTGCTTTTGATAAAAATTCGCTGCCCTGACGCTTGGTAAAGATTCAGATGTTCGCGCTGATTGGACAGCAATTTATTCATCGTGGTATTTCCGATGACGGTGTGCGCGTTGAAAAGCCCGTAAATGAAGCTAGACGTTGCAAGACCACGCTTTTTGATTGACAGAGAATTTCCGCTCAAATAAATCTCGCCATGCTCGCGCTCGACGATTGACTCTTTGGCTTGGCTGACAAAGTGTGTGTTTTGGCGCGTGAAGCCTGACAAAAGCTGACCGCCCGAACTCTCTTCAAATTTTGCCTCTGGATAGCGCGCGCGCAAGGCTTCGTTTGTCAAAAGCTGGCCGTTAATCTGCTGATTCAAGCTCATTTTCGCCTTTATGACAGGAACTGCGCTTAATTTTTCATCTTTTGGCACAGACAAAGATGACGTTGGACAACTATTTTTTGCGATGCCCGCTGAATTTTCATGATAGAGCGCGTAAAATGTCACACGCGTTTTCCCTTGAAGAGTGACCGATTCGGTCTTGAGCGCCGTTAAAGCGAGCTCATATTGATAAATTTCATTTGCAAATTCAATTTTTGTCAGCGCTTCAGGAAGCCGCGTCGCCTTAAAACTCTTGCCGAAAAACTGGAAACCATCCGTCAGAAATCCTGTCACTTTCAGGTCGCCAAACGCGCCCGTTTCCAAAGTTGGAAATCCCGTTGACTGTTCTTGATTTTGACGGCTGACAATTTTATAGCCATCAGCCTCAAAAACTTGATGATTGAGATATTGCGCATTGTACGATTCATTGCTCCTGAGCGTTGCCAAATCTGCAAGTCCAAGATCTGCGACATACACCAAATCAATTTTCTTAGCTTGTCCGTCAAGCAAAACCTCCCAAAACCATTGGTTGTCAGCCAGCTTAAGCGTCACCTCATAGCTGACAGTCTCTATCTTTCCCGTCCATTTTGCTGTGGCATTTCCAAGGAAAAAATGAGCGCGCGCGCGCTTGCCGATAAGCGGGAAAAATCGAATCGTGTCATTTTCAAGAAACCGCAAATAGATATTGGACAGCGAGCCGTCGATTTCCTGCCCCATCAGCTGATTAATCATGACCTGGCCGCTTTTTATCGTATGAATATCTCCCGTCGCAACAAAACTTATTTCTAATTTCTCTTTAGAAATAGAGGTGACAGCCTCACTTCTAACGCTGACTTTTTTCTCCACTTTTACTCCATTTCGTGTTTCAGTTATAATAAACAGTTAGTGAAACGTTTCTATAAAAATGATACCGCTTTCTTTTTTATTTGTCAAGTATTAACTCAGCTAAAATAATGAGCTGTTCAAATACAACGCCGAAAAACAAAAAAGAACAGAAAATATCTTCTGTTCTTTTTCTACGTGTTTAGGAATTACCTCTACCAGAGGATCCTCATTCTGGATCCTGCTGGACTCGAACCAGCGGCCGATCGGTTATGAGCCGATAGCTCTAACCAACTGAGCTAAGGATCCGATGTGTATAGCGGCGAGAGGGATCGAACCTCCGACCTCTCGGGTATGAACCGAACGCTCTAGCCAGCTGAGCTACACCGCCAAAATCTGCCACTTGGGCGGACAATCGGGAAGACAGGATTCGAACCTGCGACACCCTGGTCCCAAACCAGGTACTCTACCAAGCTGAGCTACTTCCCGAGGTGTTTTTTAAAAGGTCACTTTCCTTTATGCGCCCAGCAGGATTCGAACCTGCAACCGCTTGATTCGTAGTCAAGTACTCTATCCAGTTGAGCCATGGGCGCAATTTATTTTGTTGGCAACAACAAAAGCGAACGACGGGATTCGAACCCGCGACCTCCACCATGGCAAGGTGGAGCTCTACCCCTGAGCTACGTTCGCATTTAACTCTTTTAGCAATCACTTGCTATGCCGACTACATGATTCGAACACGCGACCCTCTGATTACAAATCAGATGCTCTACCAACTGAGCTAAGTCGGCCAATAAATTAGTCACCTAATTTAGCCATTTGATAGGGACAACAGGACTTGAACCTGCACACCTTTCGGCACTAGAACCTAAATCTAGCGTGTCTGCCAATTCCACCATGTCCCCAAACCATGTTTGGAAAGTGAATCTCCAGACATCAAACTTTCGTTTGATGACCCCTGCGCGGCTCGAACGCGCGACCCTTTGATTAAAAGTCAAATGCTCTACCGGCTGAGCTAAGGAGTCATTTTTTTGAAAATGTTGATGGCATTTTCAACGGTCCCAACGGGAATCGAACCCGTCTCTCCGCCGTGACAGGGCGGTGTACTAAACCGATATACTATGGGACCGACTTGATATTTCTATCAATGGGAGTTAACGGGATCGAACCGCTGACCCTCTGCTTGTAAGGCAGACGCTCTCCCAGCTGAGCTAAACTCCCGAATCTTTATCACCCGTAAGCGACTTCAATAGTATATCAAAACTTGGGGCGCTTGTCAAGAAAAAACTCACAAAAAAACTTCCAAATTTCTTTGGAAGTCCTAAAACCCGAATATTCAGCCATTTAAGGTGTTTGAATTGTTTCTGGAGATTTTGCATTTTCGACAAATTCTGGCATATCAGCAAGAGTTGTCGGCGAAATTGGCGCGACTTCAACTTCCGTCGGCTTATCTGGCTCAATCGGAATCGGTACCATACGCAGATCATTGACTGTGATTTCTGTATTAAGCAGCTCTTGCGACATGTGAATTGGCTTATCTGGCAGTACAAGCGTTGTGTCCGCCGACGAATCAATCGTGCGATTCGCCACTTTATTTAATTGGCCAGAGCGTTTGACGAGATTGACGAAAGACGAAATATCTGAAACGGCCGCTTGGAGCTTTTCGGTGTTACGCGTCAAGCCCGTCGCCAAATAATCTGCCAAATTGATGTCGTCGTTGAGCACACTATTGACCTGAATTTGATTGGTCGCAATGCCTGTCGAAGCACTGAAAATACCGAGCTGGCGACGCAATTCTGTCAAATTTGTTTCGTAGCTTGCACGCAAACCATTTAAGCGTTGTACAAAGCCCGAAATATTTGCCTGAATAAGCGCCACGGAGCGATTGTAGTAGTTTTCTTGAACGAGCGCCTGAAGCTCTGGCGCCGTCCGTGGACGTGTCAAGTCTTGAACGGTGACACCCAAATGCTGCGCCAGCATGCTGATATCACCATATGTGGACGAATACATGTCCAGATAATCTGGAATCGAATTAATCATATTGACGACGGACTGAACACCGCCCTGTGAGCCGTCAGACGTCGCCACGAGATTCAGGAGTTGATTTTCAGAATCCAGATAATCGCTGTAAGCCACCGCAAGAGCTGCAAATGCGTGCTCACGCTCGGTGTAATCGCCTTTCCATGCTTCGACTTGTGTGTCAACTTCGGCTAAATAATGCCCCAAATCAATGCCTGCATAAGCGACCGAATTTGTCTCAATTGCGCGCAAGCGCTCGCCGCCCGCTGACAGATACGCGTTGTAATCGCCTTGATACGTTGTCAGCGCTGACGAAAGCTCTGACGCGGCGTGTCCGAGAGTTTCGCGCACTGACGTAAACAGCGACACCCACGCATTAAGCTGTGATTTATTCTCAAGAAGCGTGACATTGCCCGCCGTTTGTCTGACAGCTGGCAAATTGAAGCGATCAACATAATTTTGTCCCGTTGCTTCATAAATCGGAAAAGTCAGGCTGTTCGCGTCAACGAGCATCGCTTTCAAATTTTGCGCGGCCACATCAAACGTTTTCTTTTTCGATAAAACCTCTTCGCGGCTTGCCTTGACCGTCGAATAAGTCGAATAAACGCTGTCATAATAGTCTTTGTCAGCTGCATAGTCTGACATAACTTTTTCATACAAGGAAGAAATGTAGCTGCGGTGCTCATCAAAGCTTTGATAGGCGCGCTCCAGCGTCGCGTACTCGTCCTTGCTCAGACGATACAAGCTCGAAATTTGCGTGAATTCCGCCGAAACCTCATGATAACGCGGCGTGTAGTTTGTATATTTTTGACTGAATGTTTCAAAATCATGCTGCACTTTTTGAAATTTGCTCGCTGTCAGCGCGTAACGCTCGTTCGCCGTCGCAAGTGATTGCTCAACAAGGCGTGTCACTTCTTGCGTTTTCTCTTCAATCGCCTCGTTTTGCGTCACAAGCATCTGTTGCTCTTTTTGCACTTGCTGCAAGTTCTTCTGCGCCTCGGCAAGCTCTTGCGTCACGTGCTCCAGCGCATTCTCAGAAAGACGCAGCGCAGATTCAGCGGCCTGTTCTTCCCCGTGCGCTTTTTCCGTCTGCAAAACGGCGGAACGAAGCGCGCGCTGTGCCTCTTGGAACGCTTCGCTCAATGGCTCGTAGAGTTCTTTCTCTTCTTCAAACTTCCATTTTAGCGCGTCATAGTCATCTTTAATCTCGTTATACTGGGCTTCTTTTGTCGCGAGATTTTGCTTTAACATCGCATTTTCAGTAGCGACAAAACGATATGCTTCTTCGACTTTCGCATACGTGCGCTGCGCTTCAAGGGCTGAATTTTGGGCAGCTTCTTTGTTGACGCGCGCCTCGGATGCCATTTCTTTGATGGACATGTAATTTTTATTCAGCGCCTCAAAAATCGTTTTTTGTTTAAGATAATCTTTCTCAACAGGCAAATACGACGCCTCAATCTCGCGCATCGCAGCGCCTGCGCTCTCAAATTCTTCCGTCACATAATGCAGCGCAACAGAATTTATCGATTCAGATTGATTCAAATCGTCATAATTTTTTTTGATGCGCACAAAATTGGCCGATTCTTGATCATAGCGCGCTTTGAGCGCATCATAGTGCGCTGCTAGCGTTTCAAATTTTTGCTTTTCATCTTTGAAAATCGCATCAAGCGCTACAAGCGGCGTCGTTGAAAACTGATCAATTTGGGCTCTGACTTCAACTTCGTCATCGCGCGTGCGTCTGACTTGCCTGATTTCGTCGAAGTTTGACTGCGCGGATTCCTCTTGCTCCTGCATCTGCTTGGCTTGGTCTGACAATGTGGTGTATTCATTTGTCAGCTGATCGGCGTACTCAAAACGATTTTTCAAATCTTCAAAAACAGGCTTTTCAGCGTTGATTTCTTCTGTCAGCTGCTGGTGCTTGTCTGACAGCTCTTCCATTTCCGTCGATTTCGCATCAAAATCAGCTTTTTTCTCTGTCAGCTCCTGCGTGCGTGTGCTCACAACATTGACAGCCGTCTCGTACGTCTCAGCGATTTTCGTTGCTTCCTCGGTGACCGACTCAACTTCTGCATTTTTGCTGTCAGCCGCGATTTTCAGCGTCTGCGACTTTTCTGACACTTCCGTCTGTTCCTTGCGCGAAAAATCATACGCCGCAAGTGCTTCATTGTAAGAATAACGATGATTGTTGTAATCCGACAAATCCACGTCATATAAGCCTTTGGTGTCTTTCATCTCCTTTGCGTCAGGCAAAAAATCACCCAATTTCGCTTGAAAATCGTGAGCCGCTAGCTCATATTCGTTTAAAATCTGGTCATAATTTGTCTTTTCTTGCCGATACGTTTCAAGATGTTTCTGATAACGCGTGAGTTCCTGATTATAATCAGCGCCCATTGACTGAAGGCTTTGCGCATGTTCCCGCGTTGGCACAAGCGTTTGCGCTACTTGCTCAGGCGTTTTTTCCTCATTATTTTGATCTTGAGCCGACACAAAAGGAGCGTCTAGCGTCTCGTCGCTGGCTTGTTTTTCTGATTCTTGACTGGTTGACTCAGGCGTTGAACCCAGTTTTACCGGCTCATCTCCGCCAAAAAGATTCCCAAAAAATGATTTCTTCTGTTTTTCGCTCATGGGTACACTCCCCTATACTATATTCCGTCTCAGTATATCAACTTTTCTGCGTAAATGCAAGAGCTTAGTCCGTTTTCTGTCTCCCGACAGTATAATTTTCATCAATTTTCATGTTCTATGCTATAATAAAGGAAGTTTTAAGGTATTCTATGGTAAATTATCCAGGTGGCATCGTGAAATCTGATTTTGTCAGCGCTGACAGAACAGCTCCCAAAAGAACGCGCTCTGAGAGCGTCAATTTTGCGAAGCGTGGCATGTCTTTTGAGGCCGAAATCAACGCAACAAATGAGTATTATCTCGCGCACGGCATTGCCGTTGTGCACAAAAAGCCAACGCCTGTACAAATTGTTCATGTTGATTATCCGAAGCGCGCACGCGCAAAAATCACGGAAGCCTATTTCAGACAGGCCTCAACGACGGATTATTCGGGCGTTTACAACGGGCACTATCTGGACTTTGAAGCCAAAGAAACCAATCAAAAACAGTCTTTTCCGCTGAAAAATTTTCACAAACATCAGATTGAGCACATGAAAGCCGTGCTCGCACAACAAGGATTTGCTTTCGTTCTCCTCAATTTTGCGACATTGGCTGAAACGTATTTTCTCCCCGCGTCAGCGCTGATAGACTTCTACGACGCGCACGCAGGTCTGAAATCCATGCCGCTTGATTTGATACGCACGCAGGGAGCACGCATTCCTACTCAGCAAATTCCACGGATTCCATATATTGAAATTCTCAAAACTCAGATAGGTGGTTCTTAAATGCCTCGAAAGGTACAAAAACGCAAAATTTCTGTCAGCTCTGACAAAAAAAAGAGCTCTAAAAAAGGCCGTCTTCTTGTGGGTCGCATTTTAAAATGGCTTTTAATTCCTATATTAACTGTCGGCATTGCAGCTTTTGCTTTTGGCGTGCTGGTCTTTTTCTCGTACGTGTCAGCCGCGCCCAAACTTGACATCGCAAAACTTCAATCGCAGCCCAATACCACCATTCTTGATAAAAATGGCACTGTCGTGGCGCAACTTGGCGCCGAGCAGCGTGTTTTAGTTTCTGATGACCAAATCCCGATGCAACTTGTCAACGCCGTGACTTCCATTGAAGATCACCGATTTTTCGATCATCGCGGCATTGATCCTGTCCGTATCGCTGGTTCCCTTTTACACAATGCTACAACAAACAGCAACAATGGCGGCTCAACGTTGACCCAGCAGCTCATCAAGCTGAGTTTCTTTTCAACTGTTGAGAGCGATCGAACGCTCAAACGTAAAGCACAAGAAGCTTGGATGGCCGTCGAACTCGAAAAAGAAATGTCCAAAGAGCAAATTTTTGACCTCTATGTCAATAAAGTCAATATGGGCAATGGCTATTACGGCATGGAAACAGCCGCCAAAGCCTATTACCAAAAGGATTTGAAAAATTTAGATTTGGCTCAAACGGCGCTTCTTGCAGGCATTCCCAATGCGCCGGCAACTTACAATCCTTATATTTACCCAGCAAAAGCCAAAGCACGGCGCGATTTAGTGCTTTCGGCCATGTATCAGTACGGAAAAATTACGCAAGAAGAGGAAACAAAAGCAATCGCCGAGCCAATCACAACAGGGCTCAAAGCACTTCCCAAAACAAAATCAATTCCGCAATATCTGGACAATTATGTGACCGAAGTCATCGATCAAGTCCGCAATCAAACGGGGAAAGATCCGCTGGTGACAGGAATGAAAATTTACACACCACTTGACAGCGCCGCACAGCTCAAACTTCAAGCGGTGATTAATACCGAAGTGCCATTGCCTGATACAAAATTCCAAATTGCTGCAACGATTGTGGATCCAAAAACAGGCGCTGTCATTGCGCAAATGGGCGGACGTAATCAAGATCCCAATGCGACACTCGGCTTCAACCAAGCCGTGTCAACAGACCGCGATTTCGGTTCAGCCATGAAGCCGATCACAGATTACGCTCCGGCTTTTCAAAACGGGGTTTACACGTCTACCGCAGATAGCATCGTCGACGAAAGCTACAGCTATCCAGGCTCTACCGCAACGCTTGGCAACTGGGACGGCAAATACTATGGCAATATGACCATACGCTCAGCGCTCGCAGAATCCAGAAATATTCCCGCTGTTAAAACCCTGGTCTCCGTCGGTCTTGACAATTCAACGAAATTCCTAAAAAGTCTTGGTATTCAATATCCGCAAGAAGAATACGCCAATGCGATTTCAAGCAATAACACGGCCGATGCTTCAGACACGCGTTATGGTGCCAGCACGGAAAAAATGGCTGCCGCCTATGCTGCCTTCTCAAACGGCGGTTATTACACACAGCCATATTACGTGAATAAAGTCGTCTTTACTGACGGCACAAGCAAATCGCTTGCGTCCACGCGGACGCAAGTTATGTCAGCTGACACAGCCTACATCATGACAGACATTTTAAAAAGCGTCGTCACAGGACAAGGTCTTCCAAATCCCTTGCCAACAGGCCCTCAAGCCGCCAATATCTCAGGGATTCCGATGGCAGGAAAGACAGGAACCTCAAACTATACCGATGATCAAGTCGCGCAAGCTGAGGCAAATGTCTTTACATCTGATGACGGCTTTGGCATCAATCCCGACGAAAACTTTGTTGGTTACACCACAAGCTACGCGATGGCCGTCTGGACAGGCTATAAGAACAAGCTGATTCCAGTGCAAGGAATGGACGAACAGTATGCAGCAGCACGCACTTTCAACTACATGATGAAATATTTTTATTCAGACCCGTCAACTGCAACCGATTGGACAATGCCTTCCGACATGAATCGTTCCGGAAGTGACGTGTACATGGCAGGCGCGAAACCTGTTTATTCAAGTTATTCTGCACCGTCTTCTTCAGCACCTACTGGCGCTTCAAATTCTGGACTGACACCTTCTTCAAGCGTTCAGAACTCCGCTGCAACACGAACAAGTTCTTCTTAAACAATAAACTAAAAAATTCCGTTGGGCATGCCTTCGGAATTTTTTCTAAGCGAGAAAAATAAAAAAACCCTAACGGGTTTTTCAATCGTAAAGGATTATTTTTTAACAGCGTCCTTAAGAGCTTTACCAGCTTTGAAAGCAGGAACTGTCGTAGCAGGAATTTTGAGGGCTTTACCAGTTTGTGGGTTACGGCCTTCACGAGCTGCGCGTTTGCGAGTCTCAAAAGTACCAAAACCAATCAATTGAACTTTTTCGTTTTTCTTAAGTTCAGCTGTAACTGCTTCTGTGAATGCATTAACTGCTGCTTCAGCATCTTTTTTAGTAAGACCTGCTTTTTTCGCAACTGCCGCTACGATATCTTGTTTGTTTGCCATGATAAAATCCTCCAATATTTTTTTGTTTACCTGTAGGCATGTATAGAATACCATATTTCAGAAAGCATGTCAATAAAAAACGCCGTAATAAGGCATTTTTACATACTTTTTAAGTTTAATTAAATTTTTCCGACGAGATCAACGCCTGTTTTTAATGTCTCGCCGTCTTGCTTCCATTTTGCGGGGCAAACTTCGCCTGGGTGATCACGAATATACTGGGCGGCTTTGATTTTATCAACCAATTGGCTCGCATCGCGCCCGATGCCGTCAGCTGTGATTTCAACCGCTTGAATAACGCCGTCGGGGTCGATAATAAAGGTGCCGCGCTGCGCAAGTCCCGCTTCCTCATCTAAAACATCGAAGCTACGTGCCAATTGCCATGACGGATCCGCAAGCATGGTATACGTAATCTTGGAGATTGCTGGTGACTCTTGATGCCATGCCGCGTGCACATAATGCGTATCGGTTGAACAGCTGTAAGTCACAACGCCTAGCGCGCCTAACGCTTCTTGCTGCTCCTGTAAGTCTTCAAGCTCTGTCGGGCAAACAAATGAAAAATCGGCTGGATAGAAGACGAGCACGCTCCATTTCCCCAGAAAATCCTGCTCCGAAACTTTTTTAAACTCATAATCATAATAAGCATCTGTCTCAAACGCCTCAATATGTTTTCCAACTAATGACATAAAACCTCGCTTTCTATCTCCATTATCTCAAAAAGCGTATAAAATTCCCAGCGTTCTGCTCAAAAAAATTCCGTCAGACGCAGCTGATCGGAATTTTAGTCTTTCTGTCGCTCATAAATGCTTGGAGACAGAGATTCGGTTGAGCGCGCGATGAAGCGCGATTTCTGCACGGGCGACGTCGTCTTCTCGGTGCTCGGCGGTCGCTGTTTCGATTTCTTTTTCTGCACGCACTTTGGCACGCTCCGCGCGCGGCAAATCAATGTCACGTGCGCGCTCAGCAGAGTCCGCAATGACTGTCACGACGCTCTTGTGAATCTCGATGACACCGCCATTTACCGCAACATAATCCACCTCTTTGTTGAGAATATGCTTATCCTCAGGTCGCCTTACAGTCAGCTCGTCTACCTTGAGGTCGGCAATAGTTGAAATCATGTCAGGCAGAATGCCGATTTCGCCAGCAGTCGTGCGCGCAGTAATATAGGTCGCGTGGTGATCGTAGATGAGGCCGTCAGGCGTAATAACCTGAATTGCCATGAGTTTTTCGTCTGTCATCGCTTACGCTCCGGCTTCCAGCTTCACGCCCATTTTTTCAGCCTTTTTGAGGACATCTTCGATTGGCCCCACACCATTGAACGCATCTTCTGGAATATGGTCGTATTTGCCGTCAAGAATGGCCTTGAAGTCAGACACCGTCTTCTCAACAGGGACATACGAGCCAGGGACACCCGTGAATTGCTCGGCGACGTTGAAATTCTGTGAAAGGAAGAATTGGATGCGACGGGCGCGCCCAACGAGCGTTTTTTCTTCGTCAGAGAGTTCGTCCATACCAAGAATCGCGATAATATCTTGCAATTCTTTGTAACGCTGGAGAACACGCTGCACTTCCATGGCGACTGCGTAATGCTCAACGCCGACAATTTCTGGTGTCAGCGCGCGCGAAGACGATGCAAGTGGGTCAACGGCTGGATAAATACCGATTTGCGTGAGACGGCGCTCCAAATTGGTTGTTGCGTCCAAATGCGCGAAAGCGGTCGCTGGCGCTGGGTCTGTATAGTCGTCAGCTGGCACATAAATCGCCTGAATTGATGTGACAGAGCCTTTTTTCGTCGATGTGATACGCTCTTGCAATTGTCCCATTTCCGTTGCAAGCGTTGGCTGATAGCCAACGGCTGACGGCATGCGACCCAAAAGCGCTGAAACCTCAGATCCTGCTTGCGTGAAGCGGAAAATATTGTCAATGAAAAGCAACACATCTTGACCTTCGACATCGCGGAAATATTCGGCAATTGTCAGGCCTGTCAGCGCCACGCGCATACGCGCTCCAGGCGGCTCATTCATCTGGCCAAAGACCATGGCTGTTTTCTCAATAACGCCCGATTCTTTCATCTCAAAATACAAATCATTGCCTTCGCGCGTGCGCTCGCCAACGCCTGTAAAGACAGAGATGCCGCCGTGTTCTTGCGCGATATTGTGAATCAATTCTTGGATAAGGACGGTTTTACCAACACCCGCGCCCCCAAAAAGTCCAACCTTGCCACCTTTAAGATAGGGCGCCAAAAGGTCAATAACCTTGATACCTGTCACGAGGATTTCATTTGCCGTTGATAACTCATCAAAAGTCGGTGCTTTTTTATGAATCGGACTGCGCGGGAAATCTTCTGGGAAAGCCTCGCCTTCAATCGGATCGCCAAGGACATTGAACACGCGCCCGAGTGTTTCCTTGCCGACGGGAACAGAAATCGCTTTTCCCGTGTCAAGAACCTCGGCGCCACGCGTCAGCCCGTCTGTCGAATCCATCGCAATCGTACGTACAGCACCGTCACCCAGCTCAAGGGCGACCTCGAGCGTAATTTTCGTTTTTATACCGTCAACGTCTTTGTAGACGATGAGGGCATTGTTAATTTCAGGAAGCGGCGTGCCTGTTGGGAATTCGACATCCACAACGGGTCCGATAACCTGAGTAATTTTACCAGAACTCAATTTTTTCTCCTTCTAGTTTGTTGACTGATAGACTGACTTTGTCAGCTGCTTCAAGCTTACAATGCGGCCGCACCAGCTACAATTTCTGTGATTTCTTGTGTAATAGCTGCCTGACGCGCACGATTAAATTGAATCGTCAGCGTGTTTATAACATCTTTTGCATTGTCAGTCGCGGCGCGCATCGCGCTCATTCCTGCGGCGTGCTCAGCCGTTTTTGCATCAATAATAGAGCCAAAAATCAGACTTTGTGCATATTGTGGCAAGAGTTGCGCGAGAATTGTTTCTCGGTCAGGCTCAAACTCAAACGTTGTCAAATCAGGCATTCCCACCTCGTCAGCTATTCTTGGCGTTTCGTCAAAGCTGACAGGCAACATTTTCGTCATGCGTTGCTCGCTCGTGAGCGAATTCACATGGTGATTGTAACACACGTACAATTCGTCAAATTCCTCGGCCTGATACAATTTCACGGCCTGATTGACGATGTCGCGCACTTCTTCAAACGACGGCTGATCTTCTAGCCCGCGCTGCTCGTAAACCACCTCGATCCCGCGCGATTTAAAGAAATCAGCACCCATTGCGCCCAGTGCAATGACAGCGTACTCTGACGCATTTTTTCCGCGTATGGCGCTCATGACCGATTTTAAAATATTACTGTTGTAGCCGCCCACAAGGCCGCGGTCACTCGTAATCACCAGATAACCCGTTTTCTTAACTGCCCGGCTGATAAGCATCGGATTTTTCGAGGGCTCTCTGTCATGGCTGACAAGATCAAGCGTCATCTGACGCACTTTGTCCGCATAAAGCTGATACGAACGCGCAAGTGCCTCAGATTTCTGGAGCTTCGCAGCTGAAACCATTTGCATGGCCCCTGTAATCTGCGACGTTTTCGCAGTGGACGCAATTTTCGATTTTATTTCGCTCAAAGATGCCATATTTAGGCTCCTTTCGCTGCCGTATAATTCGTTGTTTTCTTAAAGTCGGAAATGGCAGCGTCTAACGTGTCAGTCTCTGGCAAGTCTTTTGTCGTCACAATCGTATCCAGCAATTCTTTTGCATTGACATCAAAATAATCAAACAACTTTGTCTCAAAGTCAAGGATCGCGTCAACCGGCACATTGTCCAAAAAGCCGTGCGTCAGCGCGTAGAGAATCAACACCTGCTTCTCAACAGGCAACGGTTTGTGAAGCGGCTGTTTAAGCACCTCGACCGTCCGACGCCCGCGATTAAGTTTCGCTTGCGTCGCTTCGTCTAGGTCCGAACCAAATTGGCTGAACGCCTCAAGTTCCTTGTAAGAAGCGAGGTCAATACGCAAGGTACCCGCCACCTTTTTCATGGCTTTGATTTGCGCGGAACCACCCACACGCGACACCGACGAACCCGCGTCAATTGCGGGTCTAACGCCCGAATAGAAACTATCCAAGTCGAGGAAAATCTGCCCGTCTGTGATAGAAATCACATTGGTTGCAATATACGCCGAAATGTCGCCCGCTTGCGTCTCGATAAATGGTAATGCGGTCATCGAGCCGCCGCCCATCTCATCTGACAATTTTGCGGCACGCTCAAGAAGACGTGAATGCAAATAAAAGACATCCCCTGGATACGCTTCACGTCCTGGTGGACGGCGCAACAACAGGGAGAGCTCGCGATAGGCCACGGCTTGTTTTGAAAGGTCGTCATAGACCACAAGTACGTGTTTGCCATTGTGCATGAACTCTTCGCCCATCGCGGCGCCCGCATAAGGCGCAATATAGAGCAAGGGCGACGGCTGCGACGCACTTGCCGTCACGACAATCGTATAATCGAGCGCGCCGTACTTGCGCAGTGTCTCTACTTGCGTGCGAACCGTTGATTCTTTTTGACCAATAGCGACATAAATACAAATCATATCTTGGCCTTTTTGGTTCAAAATCGCGTCAATCGCAATCGACGTTTTACCCGTCTGGCGGTCGCCAATGATGAGCTCACGCTGGCCGCGTCCAATGGGTACAAGCGCATCAATCGCTTTGAGCCCCGTTTGCAGCGGCTGATCAACAGATTTACGTTGCATAACGCCAGGTGCTTTAGCCTCAACGGGACGCGTTTTGTCGGTCTTTATTTCGCCCAGACCGTCCACAGGAAGTCCCAAAGGATTGACGACACGACCAATAAGCGCCTCGCCCACGGGAATTTCCATGATTTTGCCTGTCCGTTTGACCGTGTCGCCCTCGCGAATACTCAGGAAATCGCCCAACACGATAATACCGACATCTGTTGCGTCTAGGTTCTGTGCAAGTCCCATTGAGCCGTTGCTGAACTCGACCAATTCACCTGACATTGCATTTTCAAGGCCATACGCACGCGCAATACCGTCACCCACATAGGTCACAACGCCTGTTTCAGCCACCTCAAAATCTGGCGTAAAATTTTCAATTTGTTTTTTAATCAGCGAACTGATTTCATTTGCATGAATTGCCAAAATTTAATTCCTTTCTTAATGAATTTCTTGCGCAATTTTGGCAAGTTGTGTTTTAATGCTCGCGTCAATGATTTTTCCGCGGCCATTGATGATGAAGCCCCCAAGAATCGTCTTATCAACTGTATTTGTGAGCGTGACGTCGTTCAAGTCAAACTTTTTTTTCGTCAGCGCTGATACCGTTTCACGCTGCGCGTCTGTCAGCGCAACCACAGATGTCACGACGATATCTGAGACTTTAAACGCCTTGTCCGCGGCCATTTTGACGTCTGATAAGATTTCTGTCAGCCGTGACAAGCGCCCATTGGCTGACAACGTGTGCATGAAATTTTTTGTCAGCGCTGACAAATTTTCTTGAAGCGTATCAAAGACAGATTGCTTGTCAGACGCGGCAATAGCTGGATTTCCAAAGAATTCTGAGAGCTTATTTTCAGCGTCAAGGACTGACAAAGCACGCACATCTGACAAAACAATCTCGAGCTGATCTTGTGCGCGTGCGACTTCAAGAAGCGCTTTACTGTAATTTTCAAGCGCCATCAGTCGCCCAACTTTTCTAAATAGCTGTCAATCAGTGCTTGGTGTGCCCGCACATCAAGCGACCCAGCGATGAGTTTTTCTGCAATTTGCACAGAAATGCTCGCAACATCAGATTTGACAGAGCCCATCGCCTCTTTGCGTTCTTGCGCAATGTCCAAAGCAGCACGTTTTTTTGTCGCGTCCGCATCTGCATGCGCATCCGCAACAATCTTATCGCGCGTTTGCTCGGCTGTCGTTGTCGCTGTTTCAATAATAGTAGCCGCTTCTGCTTGACTGCCCGCAAGTTCGTTCTCGCGTTTTGCAACAAGCACAGCCGCGGTTTTATGCGCTTCTTCAGCCGCATCAATATCGTCATTGATTTTCTTCGCACGATTTTCAAACACGGACGTAATCTGCTTCCACGCAAATTTTTTGAGCAAGAAAATCAGGAGCAAGAAAGCACCAGAGACGACGATAACATTGCCTAGAACCGTACTTGTCGCGGCCTCTAAAAGACTAAAAGTAAACATTTATTCTACCTCCTTCAAAACTTTGTGACTCATATAGAGATTGGTGAGCAAGACGAAAACATAGGCTTGAAGCGCGCTAATAAAGAGCGAGAAGCCAATCCACGCGACATTTAGAACAATGGAAACGGGCATCAAAAGCCAATTGGACGCAGAAATCGAGGCAATGAGGCCCAACATGATTTCGCCCGCAAAAATATTGCCGTAAAGACGAAGTCCCAAGGAAAGCGTATTCGTAAATTCTTCGAGAATATTCATGGGCAAAAGTGCTGCAGGTGGCTTCAAAAATGAATTTTTGAAATAGCCCACAAAGCCAAAGCGCACAACGCCTTGCAGATTTGACAGCAAAACTACCATGAATGCGAGCGTCAAGTCAATTACGACATTTGCCGTCGGACTTTTCCAGTAGCTCGTGTCATTAATCGAAATTTTCGTGACTAGCCCAATCGAATTGGCAACCAAGAGAAATGAGAATAAAGCAAATGAAAGGAGCGAGAAGCGCGGCTGTTCTTTGGCACCCAAAAAGTCTCGGGAGACGCCATTAACGAAGTCCACGACCCATTCAAGGACATTTTGTTTGCCTGACGGGCGCAGCTGCATTCTGCGACTTGCCCAGAAAACGAGCCCAAAAACAATCACGACCGTAATAAACGTCATCATCAAAACCGTGCCGTCAAAGGCGACAGGACCGATTTTAAAGGTCCACGTATTTTCCATGTTTTCTCCTTCCTATAAATTTTTGAGGCATTCTTATTGGAAGACAAAAGCCATGGCAAGCGCAATAAAGAATGTTCCCTCGACAAATGCAATTCCCATGAACATTGATCCTTGAAGTTTTCCTGAGAGCTCAGGTTGGCGCGCCGACGCTTGAAGAAAGTTTGAGACGATAAGCCCATCACCGATTGCCGCGCCGAATGCTGCAATACCGATTGAAATGGCAAGTAATGCTTTAATTGTGATCATATAAGACCTCTTTCTATTATTAGATACTGCATCATTTTACTCTTATTCATAGGTAAAGTCAACCTCTGACATCTGTCGCAAAACGTTTTCAGCGCATTTTCAGGAACTGCCAGCGCTCTTATTTGACGGTTTCGATTTGCCAGCTGGGGCCATTAAAACGAACGGCGCCGTGCTGATCGGTCCGGATATACGGTATTTTTTGTGTATTGAAGGTCGCAAGGGTTTCTTCGTTTGGGTGATGATAGCGGTTATTGATCCCGCACGAAATCAGCGCAAATTTCGGGTGAATCTGCTGAATAAAACTCGGGTCTGACGCGGTCTTTGAGCCGTGATGCCCCGCTTTCAAAACATCTACTTGAAGCGTGGGATAATTTGCCAGCAATTCCTTTTCGCCTAGACGCTCAAGATCACCAGTAAACAGCCATTTTGTGCCATAAAAATCACCGTAGGTAACGATCGAATCATTGTTATCGCCGCGCCCCGTGTAGCCGCTTGAGAGCACTTGAAGCGACGTATCAAAAATCGGAAACGTGTCGCCCGTTTTCACCACATGAATTTGGCTGTGCGTTTGCTTGAGCTTCATGACAAAATCAGGCACCGTAAGGCTTCCCGCGCTTACCCAAATCTCTCGAATCGTGATTTTCGACGCTAAAGCAATAATATCCCCGCAATGATCCGCGTCCGAATGTGTCAAAATCACGGTGTCAAGCGCACTAATGCCGCGCGACTGCAGATAGGGGATGAGCGTTTTCTCCGCATTCGTGCTGGTTGCGGCCGTTTGCCACGCTGCTTTCCCACCAAAACTGACTTTTCCGCCCGTGTCAATCAGCACTGTGTGCGCGTTTAGACGGTCTTCGAGCAAAAAACTATCGCCTTGTCCGATGTCGACCATTGTAATGCTTGGGCTAAGCGGAAATTTAGCCAAGGCAAAAAGGGCGAGAAGCACTAAAAAGCAAGCGAACGCGCGCGTTTTAGTTTTATGCGTATAAAAATCAATCAAAAGTCCTGTCACAGCAAACATGGCAAGTAATACAGGAACTGACGGCGTGCCAAGCGTAAGCGGATGCGAAATCAGCTGATTGACGCCTTTGACAAGATTTTCCAAACTGACAAAGGCGACGTTGAGATTGAGCGAAATATTTGTCAGCGCTGACAGAGCAAAAATTAGCACGAGGAGCGGCAATAAGACGACATCAAAAAGCACGGAGAAGGCAAATGTGAGCACAATTGACAAAGGCTGAAATACGTGAAAATCAAGTACTAAAAGCGGCAAAACGCCAACTGACAAAACG
>JAIRUZ010000060.1 GCA_031254115.1 Streptococcaceae bacterium | reverse complement strand
GAGGTTTTCAAGGATCGTATGGAACGTGAGTACAACGCGGAAATCATCATGACGCCGATGGGCAACAAGACCGTGCGTTGGATAAGAGAAGATCAGCTCGATGAAAAAATGTCGAGCTCCCGCAATATTTTAGCGCGTGACCGCTTTGACCATCCTCTCTTTCTTTTTGAAAATCAATTTGCGCTCAATTGGTTTGTGGATAAATATCCCGATGTCGAGCTGAAAACGGAGTTTAACGTTTGATGGCCACCGATATCTGCAAAAAATGCGGCGCGCTTCTTGTTCAATATGATCCTGAGAACTTATGTGAAGTTTGTGCGCAACTGTCAGCTGACGAAAAAGATGACGGATATGATTGCGAGTAAATTTTCTTTATTTGTGTTTGAAATTGACTTGGTCAAGTGCTATACTCGTCCCTGTCAAAAATTTCTGGTGATACATGTGGAGCTTAATCTTTACGATTGAGCTTTTTTAGTGCCATAAGGAGCGAGCCGATTTCAACAACGAGAAATTTTTCCCATACTATTATGCGTAAAAAAGTGGATTTGTAACATGCAAATTCAAAATCTGGAGCAGCTGACAGATTTGTGGACTGAAAAAGCGACAAAATTATGGTATAATTGTGTCACTTTGAAAAACGGAGTTGTTCCGTTTTTTGTTTGGAACTGATGAGAGCTTTATTTGCAGGCCTTCGGGTGCTGCCGAAATTTTGAAAATGATTTGGCTCTTTTCAGAAAGAAAATAGAAAAGAGATTAATTTGAAGTTTAATGAACTAGGCCTTTCAGCAGGCATTTTAAGCACGCTCCGCGAAATTGGCTATGAGACGCCGTCTCCGATTCAAGAGCAAACCATTCCGCTTGCGCTTGCAGGGCGTGACGTGATTGGGCAGGCACAGACGGGCACAGGAAAAACGGCGGCTTTTGGCTTGCCGACGATTGAAAAAATTGATGAAAATGCAGGTCTTCAGGCGCTTGTCATCGCGCCGACGCGCGAGCTTGCTGTGCAAAACCAGGAACAACTTTTCCAATTTGGCAAATCAAAAAAGCTGAAAGTGCGTATTGTATATGGTGGATTAAGCATTGAACGCCAAATTCGGGACCTCAAGAGCGGCGCGCAAATTGTGGTCGGAACGCCAGGACGCTTGGTTGACCTCATCAAGCGTAAAGCGCTCAATCTGTCAGCGCTGACAACGCTGATTTTGGACGAAGCGGACGAAATGCTCAACATGGGCTTTCTGGAAGATATTGAATTTATCATCGGAAAAACGCCAGAAAGCCGTCAGACATTGCTTTTTAGCGCGACGATGCCCGAGGAAATTAAAAAAATTGGTGTGAAATTCATGCACGACCCCGAGCACGTCAAAGTCAAATCAGAGCAGATGACGGCTGACAGAATCGATCAGTATTTTATCAAAGCCAAAGAATTTGAGAAATTTGACATTTTGACGCGTTTGCTTGACGTTGAGCGTCCCGAGCTTGCGATTGTTTTCGGACGCACAAAACGGCGCGTGGACGGCATTACGCGCGGCCTGAAACTCCGCGGCTACCGCGCCGAAGGCATTCACGGCGACTTAGATCAGAGCAAACGCCTCTCGGTGCTGCGCGATTTCAAAGCGGGCCACCTCGACATTCTCGTTGCAACGGACGTCGCGGCGCGCGGCCTTGACATTTCTGGCGTGACGCACGTGTACAATTACGACATTACGCAAGACCAAGAAAGTTACGTGCACCGCATTGGACGTACAGGGCGCGCGGGCAAATCGGGGCAATCGATTACCTTTGTCAGCTACAACGAAATCGGTTATCTTGAAGCGATTGAGCGTCTGACGAAAACGCCGATGAAAGGCATGAAGCCGCCGACAAAAGAGGAAGCGTACGCGGCGAGCATGTCGGTTGCGTTTGACAGCATCGTGCGCGATTTGGCGGAGAGTTCTGTGAAGTCTGACAAGTTTGAGAAGCAGCTGTCAGCGCTGACAGAAAAATTTGACAGCCGTCAGCTTGCAGCGTTGCTTTTGGCAGATCGTTCGAAAGATCCCGACACGATGGAAAAAGTCGAAGTGCCTGCTGAGCGCCCTCTGCCAGCTCTTGGCGGCAAAAAATCAGGGCGCACAGGCGGCGGAAATCGTCGAGGCAATTCACAAAACAATCGTCGCCGTGATGACAGAAATCGCGACAATAAGCGCGGCTACAAGGTTGAACATAAATCTGAAGCCGGCAAAAATCCGCGCAAACGCACGGCCAACGAGAAAAAATCAGGCTTTGTGATGCGTAGCCGCGGCGATAAATAAATCACTTCAACAATCAAAGTTGACGAAAGCGCAAAAGTTTGATACAATCAACAAGTCAGATTTGTATATAAACGACGAAAAAGAGGAAATTTTAAACGACGAAAAAGAGGAAATTTTAATGGAAAACACTACACGCCAAACGCTTTATCTTGTGGCGTTTATCTTGAATTGGGTTGTACTTGGACTTGCAGCGCTTACGATTTGGGGCATCATCACAGCCGCTTGGATTATTCCGATGAATCTCCTAATTTGGAAAATTTACAAGGATAAGAGCGATAAATACAACCATGTGGCGCTTGGCATTTGCACCTTGCTTTTCATCAATTTGGTTTCAGGCATTTTGATTCTCGTCGCTGACGGCGAAAGCAAACCAGAATAAATACACGCTTGTTTCCCATGTGAGAAGCAAGCTTTTATTTTGAGAAGAACTTGCAAAAAAGTTTGGAAAACGGTATCATTGGTCTACACAGATTTAAACACAAATCCACAGTTATGAAAGTCAAGGAGAACAGTAAATAAAATGGGAAAACTAGGCATTTCTATTTATCCAGAGCGCTCGAGCTTTGAAAAAGACAAGGCTTATCTTGATCTGGCGCACCGCCATGGCTTTAAGCGCGTTTTTACGAGTTTGCTTGAAATTACGGACGATAAAGACGTTGTATTGTCACATTTTCGCAGACCAATTGAGCATGCGACTCAACTCGGAATGGAAGTCATGGTTGACATCAATCCGAGCCTTTTTGAGCAACTTGGGATTTCTTATGACGATTTGAGTTTTTTTAAGGAGCTGGGCGCTGACGGTGTCAGGCTTGACCTCGGATTTACAGGTGCAGAGGAAGCGAAGATGACGCGCAATCCCTACGGACTCAAAATTGAGATTAATATGAGCTCGGGCACGAGTTATGTGGACGCTATCATGAGCTATTCGCCAGATAGGGAGCGGCTCTTGGGGAGTCACAACTTCTATCCAATGCGTTATTCAGGACTTGGCCTCGCGCATTTTAAAACCTGCACGCAAAAGTTTAAAAAATACGGGCTGAACACGATGGCTTTTGTCAATTCGCACGCCGCAAGCTTTGGGCCTTGGCCGTTTAATGATGGCTTGGTTTCTCTTGAAATGGATCGCGATCTTGCGATTGAAACGCAGGTCAAGCATCTGAAAATGCTGGACGGCATTGACGATATTACCATCGCGAACGCCTATGCCAGTGAAGCCGAGCTCTCGGCAATGGCGACGGCTTTCTTTGCGGCTATGCCGACACTCACCATTATTCCCAGCCCCAATCTGACGGAAAATGAGCGCGTCTGTCTTTTTGAGTCCGAGCACAGCTACCGCGGCGACCGCAGCGATTATCTCTTGCGTAGCACGATGACGCGCGTTCTGTACAAAGGCAAAGATTTCCCCGCTCACGACACGCGTGATATTCTGCCAGGCGACGTTTTGATTGGCAATGATCGTTTTGGCCAATACAAAGGAGAGACACAAATCGCTTTAAAAGCGATGCCAAATGCAGGTCGTGTTAATGTTGTCGGGCGAATTGCGGACGCGGAGCTGCTGCTTCTTGATTGTCTGAAACCTTGGTCGAGCTTTAGGCTGGTTGACGCGTGAGGTAAAAACGGGCGACCGCGTGCATGATTCGCGAAATCGGGAAACTCGCCAGACGCGACATTGAAGTCATGCTGGACTTAGCAGATTTTGGCGACAAACAAGACGATTATCTATAAAACAAGAAAGCCAAGTCAAAAACCTCTTAAAGTCCTAGACTTGTAGCTGGGCTCGGCAGCTGACGTACTCTTGAGCCTTACTAATTGCAAGAAAATGAAAAATTTGATATAATTATTCTGGGTTATGTTCTACATAAGACAGTTTTTCTTATTTGACAAGCAGAATGAGGAGAATTATCATGAGAAACATAGCGTGAATACAGAAAGGGCTTAGGACCTCGTTGACAAGCCTCGTTGACAAGAGGGGGCTCGTCAGGGACAAGGCACTGATAGTTCCGACATAAAACCAGTGCTTGTTGCAAAGCTACTTTTTGTGAATTGAATTTTTCGATTTTATTTTTTAGAACTACTCATTAATTTTTCTCCTTTTTTAATGAGATTATAGCTCTTTTTTTATTTTGCAATTTTTTGTG
>JAIRUZ010000044.1 GCA_031254115.1 Streptococcaceae bacterium | reverse complement strand
TCAAATGATCCTTATGCGCTACGCCGTGCAGCGGCGGGCTTGATTCGTATTTTGGAAAAGTTTGACTGGCATTTCAATCTGTCAGCGCTGACAGAAAATCAGGAACTGTTTGCATTTGTGGTGGATCGCGTGAAGAAGCTTTCAGCAGATCGTGAGATCCGTCATGACCTTATTGAGGCGGCTGTCAGCCGCACAGACGGTGATGTCGTCGCCATGCTCAAGATGGCGAAAATTCTCGAAAGCCACAAAAATCATCCGCCGTTCAAGCCGACGATGGAAGCTGTGACACGTGTGAATAATATTTTGGCGAAAAATCAAACAGAAGCAATTGTCAATCCAGAGCTTTTTGAAGAAGCGGCTGAAACTGTGCTCTATCAGGCCTTGCAGCCAGCTAAACATAGTTTTGATAGTCTCTCACTTGAAGACAAATTCCGCACGGTCGTACATACGCTGACCGCGGCCATTAATGGCTACTTTGATGCCGTCATGGTGCTGTCAGATGATGAATCACAACGTCATAATCACCTCGCTCTCCTCCAGGAAGTTAAACAGCTGACCGATCAGTTGGGAGATTTGAGTCTAGTAAACAGTAAATAGTAAGGAGTTCTAAGATGGTAACTGATGCACAAGTCGCCCGCATCAACGAACTGGCGAAAAAACAAAAGTCAGAAGTCGGCTTGACAGCTGACGAGAAGGCTGAGCAGCAGAATTTGCGGCAGATTTATTTGGATAGTATTCGTGATAATTTTCGCGCACAGCTTGAAAATATTGAGTTTGTGGACGATGAGACGCTCAAAAACAATAATTAGAAATAAGGAGACAAAAATGTCAGATTGGATTTTAAAGTACGAAGGGCTCGCCGAGGGCACGCGCAGTTACGGGCAGGAGTCGCTGATGACGCTCGGAAACGGCTTTTTGGGCTGGCGCGGCGCGCCCATTTTCTCGAGCTTTTCGGAGGATCACTATCCAGGGCTTTATGCGGCGGGCGTGTTCAACCAGACGACGACTGAGGTTTCTGGTCACGATGTCAAAAATGAAGACATGGTCAATTTGCCAAATCCGCAGCTGGTGCGCATTTTCGTGGACGGCGAGCAGGTTTTATTTGACAAGGAGCAAGTCGTCAAGCGCGAGAGCTGGGTTGATTTTGAGCATGGCACACAGCACGATTCGTACACGGTTCGGCTTGCGAAAGGCTTGATTAAATTTGACAGCAAAAAAGTCGTGGATCCTCTGAAATTTCACGCGTTTGGCTTTGAACTGACAATCAAAGCGGGCTTTGACGGCAACTTGCGCATTGACAGCTTGATTGATGGCACGGTGCTCAACCAAAATGTGGCGCGTTACCGCGCGTTTGACAGCAAGGAATTTAACGTGGTGTCGATTTCGGATCGTCTGTTGACGGCGAAAACGCGCACAACTGACATTGAAATCGCGGTGGCTGCGAAATCCTTTTTGAACGGCAAATTGATGACACAAGCTGACAGCGGGGATTCAGAGCAACTTTTGGAGACGGAAACGCTCGCGCTCGTTGCCAACGAAGAAATCAAGTTTGAAAAAATAATTGTCGTTGCGACGAGCTACGAGACCAATAATCCGTCTGATTTTGCGCGCAAAGGCGTCGAGAGCTTGCCTCTGTCAGAACTGACAGAGCACAATGCGGCTTATTGGCAAAAAGTTTGGGCTGAGGGCGATATTGTCGTTGAGGATAGCGACAATCCAGATTTGCAGCGCATGGTGCGCATGAATGTCTTTCACATTCGTCAGGCGGCGCAGCACGCGGCGAATCAACATCTTGACGCGTCCGTGGGCTCACGTGGGCTGACAGGCGAAGGGTATCGTGGGCACATTTTCTGGGACGAGATTTTTGTGATTCCGTATTATGCGGCAAATGATCCTGAAACGGCGCGCGATGTACTCCAGTACCGCATCAAACGCCTCAAAGCGGCGCAAGAAAATGCAACAATTGACGGCGAAAAAGGCGCCATGTTCCCGTGGCAATCAGGGCTGACAGGCGATGAGCAATCGCAATTTATTCATTTGAATACGGTCAATAACGAATGGGAGCCTGACAACAGCCGTCGTCAGCGCCACGTGTCGCTTGCGATTGTCTACGATATGTGGATTTACACGCAGCTGACGGGCGATTTCAGCTTGCTGAACGAAGGCGGCCTTGAAGTTTTGCTTGAAACGACGAAGTTCTGGCTCAATAAAACAGAATTTAGCGAAGAAGACGGGCGTTATCACATTTCAGGCGTGATGGGTCCTGACGAATATCACGAAGCTTATCCAGGCACCGAAGAAGGCGGCATCACGGACAATGCGTACACGAATCTCATGCTTATTTGGAGCTTGAATTGGCTCTTGTCATTGCCGAAAAATCCAGTCATTGTCCTTGAAGAAGCCGCACGCGCAACGAATTTTGATGATGAATTGGCTCAAAAAGCATACGATGTTGCGCATAAATTGGCCCTCGAAATCGACGAAAATGGCGTGATTGCGCAATACAAAGGTTACTTTAGCCTCAAAGAAGTTGATTTTGCGGCTTATACTGAGAAATACGGTGACATTCACCGAATCGACCGTTTGCTGAAAGCCGAAGGACTTTCGCCCGACGACTACAAAGTTGCCAAACAAGCGGACACGCTAATGACGATTTATAATCTCGGCGCGGAGCATATGGAAATGCTCGTGAAACAGCTTGGTTACAGCCTTCCAGAGGATTGGCTGAAAAAAAATCGCGACTATTATCTTGCGCGCACGGTGCATGGTTCAACGACGTCGCGCCCTGTGTTTGCGGGAATCGCCGTGACTTTGGGCGAGCATACGGACGCGCTGCCCGATTTGATGACGGCCATTGGCTCGGACTATTACGATATTCAAGGCGGGACAACCGCTGAGGGCGTGCACATCGGCGTCATGGGCGAAACGCTTGAGGTTATCCAAAATGAATTTGCGGGCGTTGTTCTGCGTGATGGCAAGATTTCTGTCCATCCTCATTTGCCAAACTCATGGAGCCGCCTCAAATTCACACAAAAATTCCGCGGCGCACTTTTGACCATTGATATCAGCCAACAGCTGATTTCTATCACGGCTGACAAAGTCGTCGACGTCGACATTTACGGGCAAACATTCCGCCTGACAGCGAACGTGCTCCAAACCTTTGTCGTCAAATAAAGCTCAAAATCTTGTCAGCGCTGACAAGATTTTGAAAAATATCGGAGAAGCCAAGCTCGGCGTGGCCGCGCTCAAAATAGCGAAAGTCGCCGCCTTTGTGGATAAGGCAGGGGAGGCCGTTTCCGCCGTGTCAAAGCTGGATCGCGTGGTGAGGACAGTCAAGACAGTGGACAATATTGGGAAAGCGACATTGTCACTGGCCTCAAAAGCTAAGCCCGTGTTTGAAGCAGTGAAAGAGACCAAAGTAGTCAGAGCCGGCAGCAGGTTCATGAAAGCAGCCGACCGTGTGGACGAGTTTGTGAACCCGATGCGTTATACAGAGAAGTTCGTGACGAAGATAAGCAGTGGCTCTAAGGTCATCAGCGCAGGTAGTTTTGTAGCAAAGGCAAAGGACGTGAAGAGTGCCTTGCAAGAAAGCCAGAGTCGGGTTCTTGATGGTCTGTCAGAACTTCAGAGTAACTTGTCCAACAGTCCGAAACTTGCTTTTGCGAATGCAGGCGAAGCTCACTCTGTTCAGCGAGCAGCTAATGTTATAGAACATAGGCCGAATGAGGTTCAGATGAATTTCAATAAGATGATGGGAGAGAAGAATGCGACGGATCTGAAAAATACTGGACAGGTAGGTAAAGGAAGCGCAAACCTTGAACGGTACTCTGATAAAGCTCAAAATATG
>JAIRUZ010000041.1 GCA_031254115.1 Streptococcaceae bacterium | reverse complement strand
ATGAGCAAGCGTTTCTCTTCACAGTCACAAAGCATCCGTTTTTCGGCGGTGGCATCCAAATTGCGCCGAACGCGTCAAATATGCGCGATGAGCTGACCGTGATTGAGCTCGACAAGCCTACTCTCAAGACCATTCGGCAACTTTTGCCGCGCGTCATAAAAGCCACACACCTCGAGGATCCGCGCTTTCACGTCCACACTGACACAACCTTTACGCTCGAAATTGACCTTGAGCAACCCATGCAAATTGACGGCGAAGTCTTTCATCTCCCCGCAAATATGCCTCTCACCATCACCACGGAAAAACGCCAGATTATCAATTAAAAATTAATTTTCAAAACAAAATAAAAATTTCTTGAAAATAAACTTAAAATTTTCTACTTGAGCGTACGGAGAAAATCATATAAAAAAGCCGTGCAACGAGGCAAGCTACACTACGCTTCGCTTGCGGCCTGCACGGCTTTTTTATATGATTTTTGGAGTATAGCGGACTTTCTCTTCACTAAAAAATCAGGCTACTGCCTGATTTTTCTATTGAATCTGTTTCATAACCCTGCTTTGCCCCTAAAGGGGAAAGCGACCTCTAAGCCGCTAAAGCAGCAACAGTCTGCTTTTCGTCTAACCACGCTTTAGCGCTCGGCGCATGTGCCGAGTAAATAAACGCAAAGCTGAGTTGCCACTCGACTTGCGGCTTTATCCGCTTAGCGAGAGTGGACAGCGTAGCTGAAGGCGAAGATAGCCTTCAAAAGCAAAGCGGGTTATGAAACAAGTCTAGTCTTTCAAATTGCGCAGCAAAGCGTCAATTTTATCGCCGTATTCAATCGACGCGTCTTTTTCAAAACGAATTTCTGGAACTTTGTAAAGTGTCATGCGATGCGCAAGTTCGCGTCTGACAAGGCCAGTCGCCTTGTTCAGGCCTTCTTGCGCTTTTTGATTATCACTTGCAAGCACTGACAGCAACGAATAATAAATCGTTGCTTGCCCCAAATCGCCTGTCAGCTGCACATCCGTGATGGTGACATCTTGGACGCGCGGATCATGCACAGTGTCGCGCAAAATCGCATTGACCTCGCGCTGAATCTCGACCGCCACGCGGTCAACTCTATGTTTCGCCATTTTCCCCTCCATTTCTGGCAACGAATCCAGTAATTCTATTAATTCTGTTTCATAACCCTGCTTTTTCGTCTAACCACGCTTTAGCGCTCGGCGCATACGCCGAGTAAATAAACGCAAAGCTGAGTTAGTCTTCAAAAGCAAAACGGGTGATGAAACAAGTTTATTAGCGTTTAATTTCGACCATTTGATAAATTTCAAGCGTGTCGCCAACTTCGATGTCATTGAAGCCATCAACCATCAGACCGCCTTCTTGCGCGTTACCGACTTCTTTGACGTCATCACGCAAATGTTTCAAGCTCGCGATATCCGCGTCAGCAAGTACCGTGCTCTCACGAATGACACGCACTTTCGCGTCGCGCAAAGCTTTTCCGCTCGTCACCATAAAGCCTGCAATCGTACCGATTTTCGATACGACAAAAATTTCTTGAACAAGCGCTTCACCGACAACTTTTTCCTCAAACTCAGGATCCAGCATGCCCTTCATCGCTTCCTCGACTTCCTCAATGACCTTGTAAATGATGCTGTGCAGGCGAATGTCAACCGCTTCGCGGTCCGCTTCTGCACGCGCTTGCGACGTTGGCCGCACATTAAAGCCAACAATAATCGCGTTGGATGCCGTTGCAAGCGCCACGTCCGACTCATTGATGGCACCAGCTGCGCTGTGCACAATATCGACACGCACACCTTCAACCTCAATTTTTTGGAGCGAAGACGCAAGCGCCTCAGCGGTTCCTTGCACGTCGGCCTTGATAATAATCGGAATCGTCTTGAGCTGACCTTCTTTAATCGTGTCAAAAAGATTTTCAAGACTGACGCGGCGTGTGCTTTCACGGTGAACCAATTGCGCACGTTTGAAGCGCTCCTCGCCGACATTGCGGGCTGATTTTTCGTCTTCAAAGACGGCAAAGCGGTCGCCTGCTTGCGGCGCATCGTTAAGACCTGTGATTTCAACGGCTGTTGATGGCCCCGCTTCTTTCAAGCGTTTGCCAAGCTCATTTGTCATGGCGCGCACGCGCCCAAAGGTATTGCCAGCGACAATCGGATCTTGCTGATGAAGCGTTCCCTGCTGCACGAGAAGCGTTGCAATCGCGCCTTTTCCTTTGTCAAGTCGCGCCTCGATAACCGTACCAATCGCGCGAACCGTCGGATCGGCTTTGAGCTCTTGCATGTCTGCAACCAACAAAATCGTCTCAAGCAGCCCGTCAATATTTTTGTCAAATTTCGCCGAAATCTCAACAAATTCGGAATCGCCGCCCCACTCAGTCGGCATCACTTCATGTTCAGCGAGCTCTTGAATCACACGCTGCGGATTGGCGCCTTCTTTGTCGATTTTATTAATCGCTACGATAATCGGAACGCCCGCCGCTTTTGAATGGCTGATGGCCTCGATGGTCTGCGGCATCACGCCATCATCAGCCGCAACGACGAGAATCGTAATGTCCGTCACGGACGCACCGCGCGCACGCATGCTCGTAAAGGCTTCATGCCCTGGTGTATCAAGAAATGTAATCTTGCGACCTTCCGACGTTTCGAGCTGATACGCACCGATATGCTGCGTAATGCCGCCCGCTTCGCCCTCAGCAATATTCACCGCATTTTTACGGAGATGGTCAAGCAAAGTCGTTTTTCCGTGGTCAACGTGCCCCATAATCGTCACAACAGGCGGACGCGTCGTGAGACTTTCTTCGCTGATATAATCTTCTTCAACGAAAAGACGTTCAATATCTGAGTGATCTTCGACCACTTTTTTGAGCGGCGTGATATTAAATTCCATCAACAAAAGCTCAATAGTCTCGTCATCAAGCGATGTATTTTGCGTCGCCATGATGCCCATCATGAAAAGCTTTTTGATAAATTCAGCCGACTCACGATGCAAGAATTTTGCGATGTCCGCAATCGTCATGCCTTCTGTATATTCAAAGCTTTCTGGCAAAGCGACAAATTTGCGCTCTGCTTCGCCTGCCGTATTTTGTTTTCTGCCACGACGCCCGCCTGCCCAGTTGGCATTGCGCGCATTGCGGACTTGATTTCGGTTGTCATTGACGCGCAAGGGACCGCCAGGACGGCTGCCGTCGTTGAACCTAGAATCATTGCCGCGGCTCGTGTTATTGGATTTGCCATTGCCGTTGGCGTTTTTGCGGCGACGATCGTTGGCGGGAAGCGCCGCGGTGTCGTTAAATGTGCGCTTTTGTACGCCTTTTTGCGCGGGACGATTGGCTTGATTGCCTGGCGCGCCAGCAGCTTGATTTTGTCCTTGTGGACGATTGCCCTGCGGTCTGCCGCCACGATTGGCTTGTCCATTGTTGCGATTGCCGCCAGAACGCGGTTTAGGCGCTTCTTTAAATTCGGCTTTTTTGACAACTTTAATCTGGACTTTCGGCAAAATGTCAAATTTCGACACTTTCTTAGGCGTTTCTTTTGGCGCTTCGTGCGCTACTACTTTTTTAGCCTCTTTTTTCGGCTCTTTATGCGCTTCTTTGACTTCTTTCTTGACAGCTGGTTTTTCGGTTGGCTTGTCAGCTTTCACTTCTACTTTTTGCTTCGGAGCTGGCGACGCTTTCTTTTCAGCTTTGGGAGTTTGCACTGGAGCTGCGCTGACGGCTTTTTTATCTGCTGCTTTTTCAACGACTTTGATAGCAATTTTTGGCACGTCAAGTTTCTGAGCCGCTTTTTTCTCTGCTTCACGCGCGCGTTGACGCTCCAAAAGAATGTCGTCCATGACGACTGCTTTTCCTTGGAATGTGAGCGGTTTGTCAGCGCTGACAGGTTTTTTGTCCGCTTCTTTTGCTGCTGGGCTCTGTGTAAAATTCCCAGATTTTACCGCTGACACAATTTTTGACGCCTCAGCGTCCGAGATGCTGCTCGAATGCGAGCTGACAGAAAATCCGAGTGACTGTGCCGCTGCAATCAAATCCTTGTTGGCAAGCCCCGTTTCCTTTGCAATTTCATTAATTCGTTTCTTTTCAGACATGTTTTTCCTTTCGTCTTCGTGTGTTACATCATGAGTGTTTTCTCCATACTCTTGGCAAATCCAGCATTTTCCACGGCGATGACCTTTCGATTTTGGCCAATCGCGTTTGAAAGCTCGTCCGTTGTGAACTGACGGCTGACAGAAATATGGTTGAAAGTTGCCTTATCTGTAATTTTCTTCGTTAAGTTTTCTGATGCGTCGCTTGCGAGAAATACCAGCTGACAGCGTCTGTTTTGGAGTGATTTGACCACGAGTTCTTCGCCCGAAATCAATTTCCCCGCGCGTTTGGCAAGTCCCAAAAGCTGCAATGCTTTTGCCGCATCAGTCATAATCAGGTGCCGATTCTGCGCTATAAACAACTTCTTCGAGCGCGCGTCTGCCGACTTCTTTTGTGACATAGGCAATGACTTCGTCGTAAAAATCAGTTGAAATCTCGGCGCTAAATGCGCGATTGAACACTTTTTTTGCTTTTGCTGCCTTAGCTTCCTCAATCGTCAGCCCAATATAGCCGCCGCGCCCATGCGCGCGCCCCGTTGGGTCAATCGAAATCTCGCCTTCCTTGGTGTACGTAATTCGCAAAAGTTCGCGCTTGGGGAAACTTGTTCCCGTCGCAAGGCTCGTGCGCATCGGAATTTTTTTAGGCTTCGGCGTCTTCGGTAGTTTCTTTGCCATCTTCGTCATTGTCCGTTTCACCTTCTTTCGCAGGCTCTTCTTCATCAAACGCATCGAGCAATTCAGCCAAACCTTGCTGCTCTTCTTCGGTCGTCTTGAGCTGATCGGCATCAAGCATCGGCGTCTCTGGCAGCGCAACAATCACCTCACCATGCGCGTCCACTTCTGGCGCTTCAACAGCCTCCGTTTCAAGCTCACTTTCGTCAAATTCAGACGCTTTTTTGATGTCAATCTTGCAATGCGCGACTTGAACCGCAAGACGGACATTTTGGCCACGTTTGCCAATTGCAAGTGAAAGCTGATCGTCTGGTACAACAGCAAGCGCCGAGCCATCCTCAAACGTGTAAACTGCGCTGACAGTCGCTGGTTTCAAGACATTTCTCACGAGCGTTGCCTGATCGGGCGACCATTCGATAATGTCCATGTTTTCGCCGTGCAAATCGTTGATAATCGGCTGAATGCGGCTACCGCGCGATCCGACCATGGCGCCGATCGCATCGACTTTTTCATTGTGGCTACGCACAACGACTTTCGCGCGCTCGCCCGCTTCACGCGCAATGGACATGATTTCGACCGTTCCGTCAGCAACCTCGGGCACTTCCTTTTCAAAAATGCGTTTGAGCATTTCTGGTGCCGTGCGACTGACGTAAACGCGCACGCCTTTTGGCGTCACAGTCACTTTCGTGACATACACGCTGATGCGCTCGCCAATCTTGTATTTCTCGCGACGAATCTGGTCAAATTTCATGAGCATCGCGTCCACGCGCCCGAGTTTAATGAAAATCGCTTTGTCATCGACACGGTCAACGATGCCCGAAATCATCTCGTCTTCATATTTTTGGTACTCGCGCAAGATGTCATGTTGCTCTTCTTCTTTGAGGCGGCGCAACACGCTTTGTTTCGCGACACCGATAGATCCACGCGCAAAATCCTTGAGTTCTTCTTGAAAACGAATTTTGTCGCCGATTTCATACAAATCATTAAGCTGGCGGGCGTCTGTGAGCGAAATTTCAAGACGTGAGTCAAAAACTTCATCGACAACCTCGCGTACCGAATAAATCTGAAACGCGCGATTTGCCTCGTCATACGTGACCTCGACATTTTGCGCCTGACCGTATTGTTTCTTGTAAGCCGCGACAATGCCGTCCTTGAGCGCCTCGATGATGATTTCAGGCTTCACGCCCTTCATGCCTGCGATTTGGCTGAACAGAGCCACCACATCAACTTGCGGCTGAGCTTTTTTTGCCATATTTCTCTTCTCCTTTTTCTAAAATAATAAAATCGTTTGAGCCTTTGCGACAGCTGACAGCGGGATTTCAACCGTTTTTTTGCGACCTTTGTCAGCCACTGACAGCACAATTTTTTCGTCGTCAGCTGACAGCAATTCCCCAACAAATTGCTTGTCGCCGTTCAATTTCTGATATAAGCTGACAGAAACAGCTTCGCCATTTTCCACCGCTGACAGATAATCAGAGAGCTTATAGAGCGGGCGCTCAGCGCCAGGAGACGCGACTTCGAGCATGTAACGCGCTTTGGGAAATGGATCCGGCGTCATTTTGTCAAGCAGCGGCGAAATCAGCTCGGAGAGCGTCCCCGTCTCGTCAATTTCAATCCCGCCTGGCTTATCAATCAGCAGGCGCAGCACGTCGTCCGCGCCCATTTTTTCCCACTCAATCGCATAAATCGCGTAAGGCGCAGGAATATGCGGCCGAATCGCCGCGTCCACCGCGTTTGGAATGTCCGACATTTGGCTCCTTTCACAAAAACGAACGCCCCGAGGGGCGCCGTTCATTGATAAAGCTACTATATCATTTTTCTCCAAAAATGTCAACCCTCAACCACCGAAAAGTTCGTAGCGAGCGCGATGAGCTCTTTTGCGCGTGTTAGGTCGTCGCGCGTTTTGAAGGAAATCTGCAGCTGCCCGTGAATGTCTTCGCGATTGTTCTCGTTGAGTTTGACATTTGTGATGGAAATGTCCGCCAAAAGCGCTAGAACTCGCAGCGTGGCGCCTTTTTCGTCGGGAATGGAGATGTAAAGCAGATGGTTATTTGCTGAGTTACCCGGCAAAATTTCCATTGTCTCGCGCGCCTGCCGACTCATCGTCAAATAATCCGTCAAACGCGCGCTGTCAGCCGCTGCAAGCAGGCTTTCGACCTCTGTCAGCTGAGCTTTGAAGTCTGCCAGCCGTGACAAAACCGCTTCGCGATTGCTCAGGAGAATGCTCGCCCACATCGCAGGCTCACTCGCTGCAATGCGCGTCATGTCACGAAATCCGCCAGCTGACAGCTTTTTTGTCAACGGAAAATCGCTCGAAAAGCCGTCCGATTGCATGACGAGCGCACTCGCAAGCAGATGCGGAAAGTGGCTGACTTGACTCATGACACGATCATGAGTTTGTGCCTCAACCACCATAAACTTCGCCCCTAAACCACTATAGAGATCTTTCAAAAGCTCATTGTCAGCCGTCAGCAGGAAATAGGCATGCTCAAACAAATTCACATCAGCCGCGTTCACGCCCGATTTGTGCGAGCCCGCCATCGGGTGTCCGCCCACAAAATTCAAGCCGAGCTTATCCGCTAGTCTGACGATTTCAGCTTTCGTTGAGCCCGTATCCGTCACCAGCGCGCGCACGCCAAGCGCCGACAATTCCCGCAAATAAACCAAAATCTGCGTAATCGGCACCGCGAGAATCACCACATCAACCGAAACAGCCTCTGTCAGCGCTGACGGACGGTCAATTAGCCCTCTGTCAGTCGCAATCGCGAGCGTTTCTGGCCTGTCTACACCCAAAATCTCAATCTTCGGATGCGCCCGCCTAATGCCCAGCGCCAACGAGCCACCAATCAAGCCGAGCCCCACAATCATCACTTTTTTCGTCATATTTTTGGCATCTCCACATCAAGCAACAAGACCTCAGAGCCCGCTGGCTGTGGGCTGCGCGGATTGTAAAAAACCGCCGACATCTCGATAAAGTCCGCATGGGTTTCCCGCGGCGCCGCAATGATAATATTGTCCGCAAATAACTCTGTCTGGCTATCAATAAAGCCATTCGCCTCATTGATATCATCAAACACTAGCACGTCGCGTTTTTGTATGGTTATTTTCACTTGGTTTTTAGCTGGCTGAATCGTCATATTAAACTCCTTTCAAAAGACCTATCACATGGCTTATCGTGCCGGATTCAATCAAAATCATCAGGCCGAGGCCGATGTAGGTGATTGAGAGAATCCAGCGATTATATTTCTCGAGCTGCTCAGAAAAGCGCGGAAAGAGGTGCGTGAGGCGGTGCGAAATCAGTGACAAAAGGAAAATATTCACCAGAAAAGTACCTAGTGCAAGGAGCAAATCCGCCATTTTCAGATTGGCCAGATAAGGTGTAAAAAGCCCAATATTATCGGCTCCGCAGCTCGCAAAACTGATGAGAACGGCGGTAAAAAACAGGCTCTTATTCTTGCGCTTTTCGAGAAGTTCCGCAACTTCCGCTTCATCATTGTCGCCAAAAATCAGATATTTCAGACCAAAAGCCACTGGAATTAGCCCCAAAAATCCCAAAATCCAACTTTCTGGCACAAAACGGAAAACCACAGCCAGCAAAAAACTCACGAGCACGAGCCCCACTGAGCCCGTTGCCTGCCCCAGGCTGATCAAACGGTGCTGTGCATGTGGATATTTGGCATAAAGCAGCGCCAAAATCAGCAGCAAATCGAGCGCCGTCGCCCAGTAGAGCAGCGTTGCTTGAAAAATGATGCCCATCAAAACGCCGCCAATCTTTCCTTGTAGCGCGTAAAATCGGCCGTCAGCTCTGCCATATTGTCCGAATTAAACTTCTCGCAAATTTCCTGAGCTAGCACCGTCGCCACAACATTTTCCATCACCACGCCTGCAGCTGGCAGTGCGGTCGGGTCAGAGCGCTCCACTGAGGCACGGTAAGGCTCATGACTTTCAGTATCAACAGACATAAGCGGCTTATAGAGCGTCGGAATCGGCTTCATCACACCTCGGATAATCACTTGTTCGCCGTTTGTCATACCGCCCTCAAAGCCACCCAGACGATTTGTCGCACGACGATAGCCGTCTTCTGCTTGCCAAGTAATCTCGTCCATAACCTGAGAGCCTTTAAGTTTGCCAGCTTCAAATCCAAGGCCAAACTCAACTCCCTTGAAAGCATTGATAGAAACCACAGCCGCAGCCAGTTTGGCGTCCAGTTTGCGGTCATATTGTACATAAGAACCTAGCCCCGCAGGCACATTTTCCGCCCGCACCTCGATAATACCACCAATCGT
>JAIRUZ010000050.1 GCA_031254115.1 Streptococcaceae bacterium | reverse complement strand
GCAGTACGTGCGTTTCCGATATGCAAAAGGCCTGTTGGACTTGGCGCATAACGAACGCGAATTTTATCGTTAGTCATAATGCGTCTATTTTATCACAATTCTTGAAGAAATTCTTTGGTTGTTTTTATCTCGGCAAAAGTTTCCAGCGCTGACAAAAAACTCAGCTGAACGTTTGCCGCAGACACTTCCTGATTGTTAAATTTCAAATCACGAGTGGCCGTTGCGTCCGAAATCACAAGTGGCTGAAAGCCAAGTTCACGCGCGGCACGCGTAGTTGAATCCACGCACATCTGCGTCATCATTCCCGCAATCACAAGCCGCTCAGCTCCAAGTCCTGTCAGCGCTGACAAAAGCTCCGTCTGCAAAAAACTATTGGGGAAATGCTTCACGATGACACGAGAATCTTCCTGAACGCGCAGCCCCTCGTGCAAGTCTGCACCTGTCGTTCCCATTGCAAAAAAATTTGCTTTCGGATCTGGTTTAATATGTTGGATATAAATAATGGGCCATTGCCGCGCCAAGAACGCATCTTCAAGCAAATTAATCTTCTCCAGAGCCAAATCTGACCCCACTAATTCCAACTTTCCGCCGAGGAAATAATCCTTTTGCACGTCAATAATCACTAAAGCTTGTTTCATTCATCACACTCCTTTTCTTTTTTACAAGTTTAGCGCTTTAACTGAAAATGAGAAGAGGAAATTTTGCAGGTGCGCCTTGCAATATTTGCACGGCCAAAACTCAGTTTATTGAATCTGTTTCATAGCCCTGCTTTTTCGTCTAACCACGCTTTGGCGCTCGGCGTGAACGCCGAGTATCTTCGCTGCGCTGCGCTGTCGATTTCGCTATATTGCTGAAGCGATAAGCTCAAATCGCAACTAAACGCAAAGCTGAGTTAGCCTTCAAAAGCAAAACGTGCTATGAAACTAGTCTATTAGTCCAAGTTCCAAAATCAGCTGCTCAAGCTTTTCATTCCTTGAAAATAAGGAAATATGACGATTAAATTCAGCAGACAGACGTTTTATTCCAAGACTAGAGCCGCTTTTCTCTAGCTGAGCCCTAGCAAGAGATTCTGGCAGAACCGTCACCCAGTCGCTCTGCGTTACGATACTGACAGCCGAGCTTGCAAACTCAATTTGATGAATGACGGGAAGCCGTCTAGGGTTAGGATAAGCCGTCCTAATCTTTTTGTAAATGGGGCAATTATCAGGATAAAGCAAAAGCTCCAAGTTTGCCAAATCTTCCTTTGAGACCGTCTCAGTCTGTATCGCCGCCACCTGCGCATTTTTCAACGAATAAACCAAACAAAAAGCTTCCGAAAAAAGTTCTCTTTCCCGATAATCCTCCTCAAACTCTGTTGAGAGTTCCTGATCCACAATCAGAGCATCCAGTACACCGTCATTAAAGGCTCGGACAAGAGCTTGCGTATCATTACTAATCTGGACTCTTTTAAATTTTTTGAGCGCCTTCGCAAAAAAATCAACCTGTTTTGTCGACGCAATACTGTCATAACTCCCAATGGAAATTTCTGAAAGTGCTGGATTTGAAAGCTTTATCCCACCTTTTAGCTCTGAGATCTTCGAATGTAACTCCTTGGCAAAATCATACAGGATCCGTCCAGCCCGAGTCAACCTCACGCCCTGTGAACTTCTCACAAAAAGCGCCGTCCCCACCTCTTGCTCCAGTGCCTGAATCCGCCGGCTCACCGATGACGCGTCCAAAAGCAAGTCCTCGCTCGCCTTAGCAATGCTGCCCAAGTCGCTCACAGTCAGAAACACCCAAAAACTGTCCATTGAAATCCCCTGAAAATCCATGTCAAATCCCCCTCAACTCTTGCTCATTTTATCATAAATTACGTTAGTAGGAGGTTTGAGTATGATTTTTCATTGTAGCGACTTAATCGCTCCCACACTCCTTGCCCCTTACACAGCTCTGATGATTCGCCTGCGCATTTTTTGCCTAGAAACAAACGGCGATTTTAATAACTTCCCGACGACCAACGTTTCGGACTTCCTCAACCCATCCTGTTTCATCAAGAAGCCAACCGTTGGTTTACAGGGCAATTCGTCCAGCGTAGTGAGCTTGATTTTGTGTGGGCAATTTTCGCGAAAAGTAAAAAACTCCCCATTACGGAGAGTTTGAGTCAATTAGAGATTTTAACAAAATATTTAGAGGCCTCGTCAGTGACCTGCGATATTGAAGTGATCATTTTGGCATTGCTGTGCGAAGCTGAAGCTAAAATCCAATCACCATCTTGAAGCCCACCAAGATTAGCATTTGTGATTTTATTCCATTTTTCTACTGATGAAATATGGGAGATCTGGGTGACTTTTCTCCAGTCATCATTCCCATAATTGATATAAATAACGTAGTCTAACCCACTATTATTTTTTACAACGTTATTTGAACTAAAATCTCCTATATAAAATGTATTTAAGGGCGAGTTACTCTTAGGGAGTGTTTGAATCTCCGAGAAACCAATATTTGTTAGTGCAGAGGTTATCGCTGACGAACTTAGGCCATACCTGTTTGGTTCGGTTGGCGATATATTGTCAGCTGTGCTTGACGACACGGAACTTAAACTGCTCTGAGATACTGAACTAGACTGACTACTACTTACAATATTTTGATCTGGCGTCGCACTATTATGACCAAACACAATAACCAAAACAATAACAATCGAAATAATTAAAATCCCCGCAAGAACGAGGGAAGTTTTTTTAGATTTACTCATGATAAATCTCCTATATTCTACTCGCCGATTCGCGAGAAACCTAAGCGGGATTGCCGCTGTGCCAAATGTAGACAACAAGCGCAAATCATTTCCTTAATTCTCAAATCAAACTTTTAATGTTCAATCGAAACATTCGCTTTTATAGCCCAACCAAACGTTGAACCTTGATTACGATTGTTATTTTCCATAAATAACCTCTTTCTTATAAAGAACTAAATTTTCGTAAAATGTATAAGTTCATGATGGCTGTTGCTTTTATAAGTTTTAAATAGTCAGCCAAAATAATTTACGTTCTTTTCGTAATTTATTATATCATAAATTTTGTAAAATCCACTCTAAATATGCCAAAACGAAAAAACTTCAAATATCAGAAATTGTTCTAATATTCGAAGCTTGTTTATTTATAAATTATTTTACTTTTATAAACTGAGCCATTCTCGCAAGCAAACGCAATGATTGTCAGATTCTGCCAAGTAATTAGTTTTTAAATTCTGCAAAAATCATGCGACCTGCCGACGTTTGCAGCACTTTGACGACTTCAACGGTGACGGTTTTTCCAATCAGATGATCCGTGTCTTCAACCACAACCATCGTGCCGTCCGGCAGGTAGCCGATTCCCTGCTTGCGTTCGGTGCCTTTGCGCAAAATCTCAAGACGCATGGTTTCTCCTGAAACCAGCTGCGCGCGCACCGCATTTGCGAGGTCGTTAATATTTAGCACCACGACGCCCTGAATCTCGGCAACTTTATTTAGATTAAAGTCTGTCGTGACAAGCTTCGCGCCAATTTCGCTTGCGTATCGCAAAAGTTTAGTGTCTACTTCGTGAATGTCCGAGTAATCTTTTTTGGAAATTTGAACGTTTTTATTTTTTTTGATTTCGTTGACATAGTCGAGCCCGCGGCGGCCTTTTGCGCGTTTGAGATCATCGCCCGAGTCCGCAAGCGTCTGCAATTCCAGCAGCACAAAATTCGGGATAATAATTTGCCCATCCAAAAAGCCCGTTTTCAAAATGTCAAACACACGGCCGTCAATAATCGCGCTCGTGTCAAGCAATTTTGCATCACGTTGCTTGCGTAGTCCTGATTCAGAGCTCACATTGCGTCTGAAAAGCGTCGTTAGCACATCGCGTCCACGTCTGTCAAAAAGTGTATAGCCCAGATACATCATCAAAATAATCACGATGAACGGTGCAATTTGCGACAGCACAGGAATACTCAAAATCATCAGCGGAAGACTGATAAGAACGCCCACAATCAAGCCGATAATCGCGCCCAGCAGATTGTAAATGAGTTTTGAAAGATTGATTTTTCCCATGCGTGCGTCAATTTTCGCAAGAAGTCTCAGGAGCGGTTGAATCAATAATGCCGCAAAAAATAAGAATAAAATAGCTCCAATAAGACCGTTTGACCACGTTTGATTGAGAAAATTAGCGTGTTGACCAATGACCAGCCAGAATGCTGGCAGCGCTGCAATGCCGATAGAAATCCCTATCAGCGCTGACAACGCAAAAATAATAATGCGTCGCATATTATACCTCTCTAGGGGGTTGCCCATATTAATTGTAACACATTTCGTGAAAATTTAACTCCGTCTAAAGTCCTAAAAAACCAACCTGAGAACGTCCGCGAGCGTTTCAACGCCTACAACTTCTAGCTTTTTGGGAATTGTCAGCGCTGACAGAGAACTTTTGGGAACATAAACTTTCTTGAAGCCAAGTTTGGCCACTTCTGCAAGCCGTTGCTCCATCCGAACGACGCGCCTAATCTCGCCTGACAGACCAATCTCGCCAATGAAACATTCATCTGGCTGCGTCGCTTGCTCTTTGTATGAGCTCGCAATCGCCACTGCGACCGCCATGTCAATCGCCGGCTCATCAATTTTCACACCGCCCGCTGATTTCAAAAAAGCGTCTTGATTTTGCAGCAATAAACCCGCGCGCTTCTCCAAAACTGCCATCAATAAAGACACGCGATTGTAATCAAGCCCCGTCGTTGTGCGCTTCGCATTGCCAAAAACAGTGGGCGTAACCAACGCCTGAATTTCCATCAAAATGGGCCGCGTACCTTCAAGCGCACACACAATTGCCGAACCCGTTGCGCCTTCTAAACGCTCGCCCAAAAAGACTTCTGACGGATTTTTGACTTCAACAAGCCCGACAGATTGCATCTCAAAAATCCCAATTTCGTTTGTCGAACCAAACCGATTTTTTACCGCACGTAAAATCCGAAACGTATTTTGCCGCTCACCTTCAAAGTACAAGACCGTATCCACCATGTGTTCAAGCGTTCTGGGGCCCGCAAGCGTGCCTTCTTTTGTGACATGCCCTACAATAAAAATGGCAATCTGATTCGATTTCGCAAGTTGCATCAGCTCATTTGTCACCTCGCGCACTTGGCTGACAGAGCCCTGCGTGCTCTCAATATTCGGGCTCATCACGGTTTGAATTGAGTCAATAATAACAAATTCTGGTTCGAGCCGCGCAATCTCTTGCTTGACAGCTTCCATATTTGTCTCGGCGTACACGTAAAAATCGAGATCTTTATCCGCCATGCGCTCGGCGCGAAGCTTGATTTGCTGCGCCGATTCTTCGCCTGACACATAAAGCACGGTTCCTTTTGAGGCCAATTGTGACGAAACTTGAAGCAACAAAGTTGATTTCCCGATGCCTGGATCGCCGCCAATCAAAATAAGCGAACCTGGCACCACGCCGCCGCCTAACACGCGATTAAATTCGTCACTTTCCGTTTTCACGCGCGGTGCATCTTCGTTTGACACATCGCCCAATTTGACGGGCTTTGTCCGCTCGCCGGCCACCGTCAAACGCTCGTGCTTGACTTCTTTGACCGCCACTTCCTCGACAAAACTGGACCATTCTCCACAGTTCGGGCAACGTCCAAGATAGCGCGGCGACTGATAGCCGCAATTTTGACAGGTATACGTTGTTTTTGCTTTCGGCATATTTCCTCTTTATATATTATGCGTAATTTTTTCGATTTTGTAACCACGATTTCAAAAAAAGTTCCTTCTGGAACTTTTAACTGCCAACGGCCGGAATCGAACCGGCGACCTTCACCTTACCATGGTGCTGCTCTACCGACTGAGCTACGTCGGCGTAAGAATACAGGAATCTGTATTCAGAGCCGTTACATCCGGTATTCCGGATTTTGTTTTTGTTCGTGGTAAACTTTGACCGTGCGCGCTGTCACACCTGGCTCAACCGCGTCAATCGCCGCAGAAATTGAATTGAAGCTTGCAATGTAGTCATAGCGCTCAAAGAGCGACCATGCGCGATTAATCGAATCGCTGATGCCAGGAGCCACAGGCGAGCCGTTCGGATTGACCATGTTTTTATAGCGATTTGCGTACTGCATGAGCTGCTCCGCAAGCGCGGCATTGTCAAGAAGCTTATCCGTGCTGTCTTTGAGATTTTCCAAGCGCTCTTTGGCAAGCGAAATCATGTGGTGAATGGCTTCCATGTTCAAATGCAATTTTTCAAGCTCCTTGTAAAGCTTGTCCACTTGCGAATTGACCGACATGAAATTGTCCAAATAATCGTCTGGAAGCCCTGGTAAGCCTTGTTTTTCAACAAAACGTTTGATCATCTTGAGGCGCGTATCAATCTCAATCGCATCTTCTTTGGCTTTTTTCTCATCGCTCGCCAAATTTGAAATCTTGGTATTAATCGTGATTTGCGTGCTCTCAATTTCCTGCAAAGCAGAAATAATCGCCGTCACTTGGCGGTTCAGCATTGAATATGGCTCTTTTTTAACCGCTTCGGCTTTGATTTTCAAAATCTCAGTCGCGTCTTTTTCAAGATCATCCAAGCGCACTTGGAACGTGCGGACGGTGCCTTTTTCATTGTTCGGGAGCACATAGTTTTGCAGCGCCTTATCGATTTCGAGAAGCAATGTGCGGTTATTTTCGCGCGTATGGTCGATGTATTCCATCAATTTTTCAGAATTGCGCTCAAAGTACTTGCGGCCGCGATATTCTTTCGTGAAAATGTCATAGAGACCGTCGATTTGCTTTTTGACTTCTTCAAGCAAGGCTTCCGCGTGGTCAAGCTCAAAGCGCTCGAGATTTTCCTTGGTTTCTTTGAGTTTGCTGCGCACCTGAGCGAGCGTTTGCTCAAGATTAAAGGTCGACGGGAAAATATAGCCTTTGCCAATATAATCTTCGTGCGCGGCCTCTAGCTCATTGATTTTTCCTTCATATTCTTCATCAACGAGACGAATAATTTCAGGGATGCGCTGCGTAATGTTGTCAAGCGCAACGGTGTGATCTTCTGCGATTCCCAGAATTTCCGCGGCCTCAACAGGGTCACCTTTTGAGTTCAGCTCAACAAATTGATTAAATTCGGCTTCAATGGACGCTAGAGACTCCTCAATCATGCCAATTGCCGAGCCATATTGCTCGGCTGTGTCCGCAATGTGCGTGCGCAAGCGATCGTAAAGGTCAAGCGCGTCCTGAATTTTCGTCGAATTGTGGCGCTCTTGCTCCATCAGCTCATTTAAGCCTTGACGAATGCGGTCGGCGTCATTTTCCATCATTTCAATCTGAGATTCGGCTTCGTCAGCTTGCACTTTGGCTTTTGACCAACGAAAACTGTCATTGAGCTGCTCGGCCTCAAAGATTTCATTTTCAAGATCCGCAAAGGAATTTTGCGAAAGATCGACCCATTTTTGATGCCACTCGCGGTAAATTTTCTGCGACTGGCCAATCAAGTGCATTGCCTTGACCTTGTCAAATTCATCTTGAACTGGCAAGTCAAAAAGCGCCTCTTTGCGTTCTTCGAGAGCAATAATCTGTCCCTCCGTGCGCCGACGCATAATCATTGAAAAGCCGTAAGCTGCCGCTGCTAAGATAACAACGACAATAATGATGATAATGATGATATTTGCCATTCAGTTCTGCTCCATTTTTCAGGTAAGTTTCCCCTATTTTACCACAATTTCTACAAAGTTACAATTTGAGTCCCGTGTACAAATTTTGTTTCTGTCAGCGCTGACAGTTTTTGCGCGTTGTCAGCTGTCACGCCGCCGCCAATCATCAGCTCTGGACGCTTTGAAAGGCGCGCAAGCGCAGCAATTTTCTCCGTATTGAGCGGCTTATCAAGACTGTCGCCATGCAGCAACACTTTGTCAATACCGACGTCAAAAAGCGCTTCGAGCGCTGGACGTTTGTCCGCATCAGCAATTGCGTCAAAAGCCATGTGAAAGGTGACAGGCAAGCCTTGGCTCGCAATCAAAAGCGTATTCATGGCTTCGGTATCGATTTTATTGTCAGTGCTCAAGCAGCCAAAAACAAGCCCGTGCGCACCGGCTTCGACTGCTCGCAAAATATCAATTTCCATAATTTTCAACTCATGACTGTCATACAAAAAATTCCCGCCACGCGGGCGAATCAAAACGCTAAAGCTCGTTTTCGTATCCGCCAAATAATCCGCGGTTTCCTGAATCACGCCAAATGACGGCGTCGTGCCGCCGACTGACAGATTGTCGCACAGCTCAATGCGCTCAACACCAGCGTTTACAGCCTGCGGAACAGCCGTGAAATTCTCCGCGCAAAATTCTCTAATCAACATGGTAAGTTCTGATTCCATTTTCTATTTTTTCGATGCTAAACGGCGTGTTGTCAGCTGTTTCGATCGTTTCTTGATACATTTTTTCATACTCTGAAATGCTCAATTTCACGCGCGCGTCAAGCATAGCCAAATTATCTGATTTCGCGAGCATTTTTTCGTAACCCGCGACCAATTGACCGCTGAAAAACTCAGAAACGGTTCCCGAGCCGTAACTGAACAAGCCAATTGTATCACCAGCTTTCAGCGTTTGTGAATTTTCCAGCAAGCTAATCAATGACAAATAAAGCGAGCCCGTGTAAAGATTTCCCACACGACGGCTGTAACTGACGGCTTTTGCAAGCGCTGACAGTAATTTTGGGGAGTCTGTCAGCGCTGACAGAGCTTTTTTGCCCATTTTGGGATAAGGCGTATGAAAAGCAAGCGCCGCAAAATCATCAAGCGATTTATCAAAACGACGCGCATATTCCGTGAAAACTTTCGTGAAACTTTCAATGTAAGTTTCATTTGATAATTTGCCCGCAACACGCGGATAAAGCTCCCCAAATGGCCGCCAAAAGTCGTAGACGTCTTGCGTCAAGCTCACCGAAGCGTCATCAAGCTCTAAAAGTCGCGGATTTTCTGAGATTAACATGGCCACAGCCCCCGCGCCTTGCGTCGGCTCACCCGCGGAATTTAGCCCATAACGTGCGATATCTGACGCAATCACAAGCGCTTTTCGCGCCGGATTTCGACTGACATAATCGCACGCCATCAAAAGCCCCGCAGTCGCGCCGTAGCACGCTTCTTTCATCTCGACAGAGCGCGCAAATGGCTGTATCCCAAGCAAATCGTGCAAAATAACCGCGCCGGACTTCGACTCATCTGTTGACGATTCCGTGCCCAAAATCACCAAATCAATGGCCGAAAGATCAGACGGCTCGAGGATTTTTGTCGCTGCATTTGCCGCAAATGTAATAATATCTTGCGTGTTCGGGTTGACCGCCATTTCATCAATTTCAAGCCCAATGTGAAATTTTGCGGGATCCACACCACGCGCCGCCGCCAATTCGTCCATTTCAAGCACAAAAGACGGCACAAAAAACGCCAATTTATCAATTCCTACAGTCATGGAACTATTATATCATACCCCGTAAGACGACACAAAATTTCAGTCAGTTCACTCTGTCAAATTTCCAACCAAGCAATAAATAAGTGTGATTTTTGTTCTATTTTCTTTATAGCATATTTCTTGAAGCGATACAAACGTCCCTTTTTAACGCTAATATAAAATAGAGTTCCTTTCCAAATTCATTCTATGAAAATATGAAGTTTAGTTCATTATATCATGATATAAAAAATATAAAAATTTAATCAATTCCTAAATTAAGGATAAACGAGCAAAAACCTTCAAATAATATTAAGTTATTTGGAGGTTTTAATGTCTAATCAATGGAACTTCAGCCTTTGCATTGCAACTAAAAAGCCTCGGCAAAAGCCGAGACCCGTAGATTCAAGCGTATTTCAGCTGAGTTCAATTTCTGTCAGTCCTGGATTTTGCTGAATCAGCGCGTTTTGGAGCAGAACGCATTTATATTTTTCACACCAATACGCTTCATTGCTCGCCACAAATCCCACAGGATCGTACTCAAAAAGCGTGTCGATGCTGGTATTGAGCGCACGCGCAAAACGAAACGCAAGCGTCAGCTCAGGATCGTAACGATTATTTTCAATCGCGTTCACCGTCTGGCGCGACACATGTGCAATTGCAGCCAGCTCTTCTTGTGAAATCTTCATTGACTTGCGCAATTGGCGAATTTTATTTTCCATGAGAACTCCTTTCAAACTGTCAAATCTCTTTGACATATTATAACACATCTTTAAGACGCTCGGTTGCTATAAAGCTCTTATTTCTCTGTATCTGTGCCATAATGGCGCGCAATCGCTGCCGCAAAAAATGCGGCCACGCCGTCATGCGCACGGTCGTAAGCCTTTCTGAAACGCGTATCGTCCACATACATCTGCCCCAGCGCACAGTGCGCCGCGGGTGTGACTGGCTGCGGCCAATAATGCTCAAGCCATTGTTTGTGCAAGCTGACAGCTTCGTCGGCCAATTTTTCATCGGCGCTCAAAAAAGCTATCTCAAGCATGCGCACGATTTTCTCATGCGTATCGTGCGCCCACCCGCTCTCTTCCTCTGTTTGCGCCTTGAACTTTTCGTCGCTTGCGTCCATCATTTCGTTGCCATATTTCGTGCGTAATTCGTCACCGTATGCCGCTTCATTTTCCTGTAATTGCGCCGTTTTCAGCGCGTCAAAATCTTTTTCTGACATTTTAAAATCTCCTTTTTGTAATTTTTCTCTGAGTCTTTCTATCAGCTGCTCTAGGCGCTTTTGCTCAGCTGACAAACGCACCACATGCTGCTCAATTGCTGTTTTATCATCTTTTTGCGCTGACAGAATCGCGTGAATTTCGCCCAGCGGCAACTCTAGCTGACGCAAACTTTTGATGTAAAAAATCTGTGTCAAATCATCGCTGTCATACGTCCTCACGCCATTGTCAGCTCTGACAGCACGCAAAAGCCCTAACGTTTCCCAATGCCGCAATGTGCGCGACGTCAAGCCTGTCGATTTCACCACTTTTTGAATAGATAAACTCATAGAGCTATTATACAACTTGACCTTACGTCAATGTCAACTAAAAAGTTTTCCTAAAAGTTCTCATAATATCTTGCTAAAAAATAAAAAAAGCGTTATACTAGAAAAGCAATAATAATTTCACGAAAGGAGAGCGCAAAAGTGCTGATTCAAGAACCCGAACCGAATAGTCGATTATTCTACACGCGCTCTCACGCTTAAGGTTTTTCCTTTTGCATTTTTGAGGGCGCAAGGACGCCTTTTCGTTTGTCTTTTTCACTCAACATTTTTGCCACTTTCACATGGCAACTCCAAACAACTACGTGCCTTGCCTCGTCAACGGCCGCATGCACCGTCCTTCTGGCGGCGATATTCTGGAAAATCTTGACGAATCGCTTCGCACCGTCATTCAACGTGATTATCCCGAAGTCAATCTGCACAGCTTCATCTGCAATGAGCACCAAGTTAAATTTCGTCTTGAAGTCCTTGATACGCTTTTTCATCTTGATTTGAAGAAAAATTTCGCGGTTAATGACCAGCTCAATGCCGAATTGTCCAAAGTGAACGTCGAAATCAAAGACGTTGAGGAGCAGCTCGAGGCGCAAGAATCCTGGGGCGACCGCATGGCTGACAAAGTCACCGAATTCGTCGGCTCGTGGGCTTTCATCTTGACCTATATGTGTATTCTCGTCGTCTGGATGACGCTCAACGTGACCAAACTTCTGGGTGTCGTCTGGGATCCTTATCCGTTTATTCTGCTCAATCTTTTTCTCTCGGTAACCGCCGCGATGCAGGCACCGCTTATCATGATGAGCCAGAACCGCGCCTCGGATCACGACCGTTTGACCGCAAAAAATGACTTCCAGACCAATGTCAAATCTGAACGGGGTGTCGCCGCACTCCACGAAAAGCTTGACCACCTCATGATGGACGATCAGCCCTCGCAACTCCAGATTCAAAAAATCCAAACTGAAATGCTTGGCGACATTCAAATTTTGCTCAACGAAGTTTATCAGCAAAATCAGGACATTCGCGAGCGCCTTGACGATGTCGAAGATACGCTCGATGATATCGAGGAAAACACCACCGAAGACGACGAAAACAACGAAAACCAATCCTGAAGCGGATTGGTTTTTTGTATGAACACAAAAAACCTGCCAGAGTGACAGATTTTTTGCTTAGGAGTAATTTATGAAAAAGTGGGGTTTTTACACCCCGTTTAGGAGTAAATTTAGTATACCATTTTCATTTGAAAAATGCTTGAAAAAAGATTGTAATTTTCAAAAAAGGCTTTAAACGTTTATGTTCGTCTCAAATTCTTCAGCGCGACGACATTCAACAGGTAAAGCAGTACGCAGATTCCGAGTAAAATGCCAAGGTTTGGCGCAATCGTCACAAAACCTGCACCACGCTTGATGACTTCTTGGAGTGAGTTAATCGCGTAATAAACGGGCATGGCATGGGCAATCCATTGGAGAGGCTGGCTCATTGTCGAGACGTTGATAATCCCAGAGAATAGGAACTGTGGCACAATCGCAACGGGGAT
>JAIRUZ010000046.1 GCA_031254115.1 Streptococcaceae bacterium | reverse complement strand
CTGAAACAAATATTTCCCATGTCGTGATAAACCGCGCCACCGCCCGAGACACGACGAACCACTTGAACGTCATTTTGCTGAATGTAGTCTTGGTTAATTTCTGCAAAAGTGTTTTGATTACGTCCTACGATTACCGCGCGCTTGTTCTGCCAAAGCGAGAAAACCGGCTTCTCGGGCTTCAGATTCTCGAGTAACCACGCGTCCATCGCGATATTCTGCGGCGCATCCGTCCCCAAATAATTGATAAACTGCATAAAACTCCTCTCTTGGTTCTGTCAGCTGAAATTTCCAAAATGTCAAACACTTTTTACAAAAACCGCTTACATTTTATTCTACCACTTTGAAACTTGACTTGCAAAAACTTTGCTCACTTTGTGAAATTTTCTTTTTTCATATTTATCTCAATTTTTTCTCTGTCAGCGCTGACAAAATCTAAAAATTTAATTATTTTTTAAGTTTCAAGGCCTATACTAATCTCATCAAACAAAGGAGAAAAAATTATGCATAAACTTACAAAATTTATTAAACTTATTGGCCTTGCCACTGTCATTTTTCTTAGCACTGCATTTCTCGTCGCTTGCACAGGAAAAGCAACGACAACTAACAGCAGCTCGTCAACTTCGACCGTCGCAAGCTCGAGCAGCACGGCGAGCTCTTCTACGGTTGACTCAGTCGCCGAGAGCTCAAGCGCTGCCTTGATAACGCCAAGCTCGTCTCCTTCGTCCTCCACGGCCGTCGTTCAATCAAGCGCAGCCACTACAACAAGCTCATCAGCTGACACCTCCGCCGGCGCTTCCACCAACAACTAACCAATCAAAAATTTCGTTTAGCAATCTGTCAGACGAAATTTTTAGTTGTGCAATCATACAAAAAAGCCTGTCAGCTCTGACAGGCTTTCTCATCTAATAAATTAGATATTTGACACGTGAATCTCATCTTCTGGGTGAGTGCTATCAAACACTTCGTGGAAGACACGCTCCGTGAGTTCTTGTTTTTGCTCAGGCGACAAGTACTTCGTGTTGACACAGTAGCCTGAGATACGCACGATAACATCTTCACCGCGCATAATCTTGTCGTAAACGTCTTTCAAATTCATAACGTTCAAGTTGACGTGCTGGCCGCCTTTTGTGAAGTAGCCATCCAAAACCTTGACAAGGTTGTCAACCTGCTCGTCATGCGTTTTGCCAAGCGCCTGCGGTGCGACTTGCGTCGTGAGCGAAATGCCGTCGTTGGCATCTTTGAAGTCCAATTTGGCAAGTGAATTCAGATTTTGCAACCAGCCGCCACGTGCCTTGTTTGAAGGATTTGCGCCTGGGCTGAAGAATTCAAGTTTGCTCTTGTTCACAGTGCCATCTTCGTTAAGATAAACACCTTTGTGGACTGGCGAATTACCTGTTTGCTTCGAGTAAGCCACATTTGACGTGATTGTCAGCAATGAAACGGTCGCTTCAGCATCTTTGTAAAGCTTGTGCGAGGCAAGTTTCTCGTGGTACATCTTCATCACCAATTTTGCAATGTCATCCACACGGTCGTCATCTTCACCATAACGTGGGAAATCACCTTCAACTTCGTAATCGTAGATATAGCCATTTTCATCACGCAGCGTGTGAACTTTCGCATACTTGATTGCTGACAATGAGTCAACCGTATTTGCAAAGCCGCAAATACCAAAGCCCATGTTTGCGCGCACGCGCGTTGGCAAGAACGCCATCTGAACAGATTCATAGTTGTATTTGTCTGTCATGTAGTGGATGATATTCATCGCGTCCACATACGTGTCCGTCAGCCAATTGAGTGATTTGTCAAAGTTTTCCATGACAGAGTCGTATGACAGAGTTTCATCACGAATTGCGTCAATGTCGAAGACTTTATAGTCTTTATGAACATCGTCGTAACCACCATTAAGACCTGTCAAGAGAGCTTTCAAAACGTTGACACGTGCGCCAAAGTATTGCAGATTGTGGCGCGCATTTTCATTTTCAGGGTCAAGTGGTGACACACAGCAAGAGATACATGACATCTCGCCGTAACCGTCTTTCGCCATCGTGTCCACACCTTCATACTGAATTGATGAGTGTTTGTGGCTCATGTGCATTGCATAATGCTTGAATGTGTAAGGAAGTTTGTCAGACCAAAGAACCGTCAAGTTGGGCTCTGGTGCGTTGCCGATATTGTCAAGCGTGTTGAGGAAGCGGAAATCCATTTTCGTGACACGGTGACGGCCGTCATTGCCCATACCAGCCATAGAAGTTGTGATAAATGTTGGGTCGCCTGAGTACAATTCGTCGTAAGCTGCGGCACGCGCGAACTTCATCGTGCGGAGTTTCAAGACGAAATCATCAACAAACTCTTGGATTTCAGACTCGGTAAATGTGCCGCGAGCTAGGTCACGTTCTGCAAAGATGTCAAGAACGATTGGCACACGGCCAAGTGACGTTGCAGCGCCGTTGATAACGCGGCAGACTGCCATGTATGCAATGTTAATCCATTGGATGGCTTCTTTTGTGTCAAGCGCTGGACGTGAAACATCGATGCCGTACAATTTACCAAAGTTGATCACTTCTTGAAGCGCATTGTACTGCATATTGATTTCTTCTTTGAGTCGAATGTTTTCATCATTGATTTCAGTAATCGCATCCCACTCACGCGCTTTTTCCTTCATGAGGTAATCAGCACCATAGAGCGCAAGACGTGCATAAACACCGATGATACGCCCGCGTGAATAAGCATCTGGAAGACCAGTTACTGTGTGTGCGTGGCGCGCTTTACGGATGTTTGATGTGTAAGCACGGAAAATACCATCATTGACAGATGTCATTGAAGTAGAGAGAATTTCGTGCAAACGTGGGTCAACCGAGAGACCATGTTCTGTCAAAATCTTTTCAGCAACACGAAGACCGCCTTTTGGCATAAAGTTCAAACGGAAGAGTTCTTTGTTTTGCAAGCCATAGATGAGTTCAAGCTCTTTATCATTGGCATCAATATAACCTGCTGGAAGCTTATCAATAGACGCCACAACGTCTGTATCAAATGGGAATCCTTCAGCTTCGTATTTCTCCTTAGTGTCTTCGATGATTTTTTTAACCTTCAAAGAACGCTCAGTCGGACCTGCGAGGAAACTTTCGTCACCATCGTATGGTTTGTAGTTTGCCTGAACAAAACGTGTAATAGACGCACGATTACGCCAATCGTCACCTTTAAAGCCATCCCAGGCCTGTTCAAACACGTCAGTAGTAGTCTCAACTTTCATCTTTCTCTCTCCTTGAGCGAAGTAGCTCTGTATTTTTTCGGGAATAAGTTCCCACGCTTTTATTTTACACCTTTTGTAAGCGGTTGTAAAGAAATTAGCTTAGGACATTTAGATTCTTTTAAGGCTCGGTTCGTGCTTTTAAAATCTTATGTTCAAGATGCGTTGGCCAAAAGCCTGCAGCTTCATAGAGTTTGGATTCAACGTAGGGCATTTCGCTGGAAAATTCGGCGCCAACTGCGTTCGTTTGCATGATTTTGATGATTTTGATGCTGCAAATGACGAGGAGCAAAGCAACGACCGCAAGGAACAAAATCGAAAGCGTGCCTTGAATCGCGGTATTGCGAACGGTTGCCTGCGCGTTTGTCAGCGCTTGAGCTGATAAGGTGCCTGAATCGACCAATTTTTTTGCATGCGAGAAGCTCGCCCAATAACCAATATTAATGTCCGAGCTGAAAATCTTTTGCCAGCTGGCTGCAAATGTCACAATCACGTCCCACACAAGCGGAATCGCGACAATCCAGAGCCATTTCAGATAGCCCATGCGCACGACCATGACGGCGACGACTGACAGCGCGGCTGCGGCAATGAGCTGATTGGAAATGCCAAAGAGCGGATACATGATTTTAATACCGCCATTTGGATCGGTCACGCCCATGAGAAGCAGCGCGCCCCAGATACCGACGATAACAGCTGTGTTGATGATTTTACCTGGCAGCCAGCCTTCGTTGCCCATTTTTTGCGCCCATTTTGCTTTGGAGCCACGAAAAGCGTCTGTCAGCAGATAGCGCGTGGATTTTGTCGCTGCGCTGACAGCTGACAGAATAAAGAGCGCTTCAAACATGACCGCAAAATGATACCAGAAGCCCATCATAGCAGTTCCACCGATAATGGGCACTTTTTTCAAGATATTTGACATAGAAACAGCAAGCGTGGGCGCGCCACCCGTTCGTGAAACGACTGAGGTTTCGCCAACGTCTTTAGCGACTTGTTTGAGCGCGGCTTCGCCCGTCGTGCCTTCCCAATCAATCGTCATCGCTTTGCCGCTCGGATTCATGGCAATTTTCGGGATAGCGAGCGCGGCGTTTGACTCAGCAGCAGCTGCTGCTGCTTTCGGATCCGTTGTGCTTGTCGCTGACGGATTAAATTGCTGACCGATTTTTGCCTGCATCGTCGCCTGCGGTGTATTCATCGCATAATAAATACCAGGATTGAGCGAAATAGCTGCAACCAGCGCCATAATTGCAACAAACGACTCAAAAAGCATACCGCCGTAACCAATCATGCGGGTTTGATTTTCCTTGGCAATCAAATGCGGCGTCGTGCCCGAGCTCATCATGACGTGAAAGCCTGACAATGCGCCACACGCAATCGTCACAAACAAGAATGGAAAGAGTGAGCCTGCAAATGCAGGACCGTCCGTATTGTGCGCGAAATTTGTCAGCGCAGGAATCGTCACGTCAGGCCTGACACCAACAACCGCAATCGCCAAAATGGCAATCGTGCCAATTTTCATGAACATCGAAAGATAATCGCGCGGCGTAAGCAGTATCCACGCGGGAATAATCGCTGCAATAAACGTGTACGCCATGACCCACCAGACAAGCGCTGTGGGCGACAGCATGAAAATGTGAGCAAAGCTTGACTCTGACACCCAACGCCCGCCAAAAATCGCACCCAAAAGCAAAATAAAGCCAAGTAATGAAACTTCGGTCACTTTGCCTGGACGAAGAAATTTAAGATACAGACCCATCAAAAGCGCGATTGGAATCGTCATGCCAATCGAGAAAACGGCCCACGCCGAATTTGCCATGGCTGTCACGCAAATCAGCGCGAGTACCGCGAGCACAATCATTGTCATGATAAAGACGACAAAACTTGTCAGCGCGCCCGCAAAACCACCGACTTCGTCTTTTGCCATCGCGCCGATTGATTTTGCGCCGCGACGGTGCGAATACCAGAGCACCAGCATGTCTTGCACGCCGCCAGCAAAAATAACGCCGAAAATAATCCAAAGCGTGCCTGGCAAATAACCCATTTGTGCCGCTAAAACGGGGCCTACAAGCGGACCCGCGCCCGCAATTGACGCGAAATGATGCCCAAAAAGGACGACGCGGTTCGTGGGCTCGAATTCGGCTTGACTTTCATTGACCTCAGAAGGTGTCGCGCGTCTGTCGTCAGGGCGCATAATTTTGCGCTGAATGTAGAGCGCATAAAAGCGATAAGCAATGATATACGAGCACACGGCGGCGATGACAAACCAAACCGCGTTGATTGTCTCGCCTTGCGCCGTCGCAATCATTGACCACGCAAAGCCGCCCGCGAGCGCGACGAGCACCCAAATAATAACTGACAGCGCTTTGATTTTCGGCAAATGCTGCTTCCAATCTTTTACTGTTTCTTGGACATCGATTTGTTTCAGGTCGCGAATGCCCACAATTTTGCCCGATTTATTTCGCAGTAGAAAGAGTTCTTCGTCATCTGTGAAAGCCTCAGGCCGTCCTTTTGGAGAATCCATAAAATTTATCCTTTCTGCATTTCCCATTTTGGAAACGCTTCCTCAATTATAACCTTTGAATGTGCAGATGTCAAAAATAAGCGACCTTAAGCAAAAAATGTAGCAAAAACCTGTCAGTAGCTGACAGGTTCGATTTTTTTATTTCACGACAAAATTGACCAATTTCCCTGGAACTGAAATCGTTTTGATAAGGTTGCCATCAAGCTCAACCACGGCTTTCGCGAGCTCGGCCTGCTCGTCCGCGCTGACAGATTTCGCGACATTCATCTTCTTACGAAGTTTTCCATTGACTTGCACGACAATCTCGACTTCGGCCTCTGTCAGCGCTGACAGATCGTAGCTCGGCCACGGCACATAGCTGATGCCAGCGGCGTTTCCGAGTTTTACCCAGAGTTCTTCAGCAATATGAGGAGCGAAAGGTGCCAAAAGTTGAACAAAACCTTTGGCATAGTCAACTGGCAAGGTCTCTGTTTTATTTGCCGCATTTACAAATATCATCAGCTGTGAAATCGCCGTGTTAAAGAGCATAGTGTCAAGTCGCTCGGTTACATTTTTAACCGTCTCATTGTATATTTTAGCAAGTTTTCCGTCATTTTCAGCCGTGACTTTGCTCGAGTCTATCAAACGGACAGCACGGTCAAGGAATTTTCTAGCTCCTTCGAGCCCTTCTTCAGACCAAGGAATACTTGCATCAAGTGGTCCCATGAACATTTCATAAATCCGCAGAGTGTCTGCGCCATACTGAGCTACAACGTCATCTGGGTTTACCACATTTTTTAAAGATTTTGACATCTTTGCCGGTGCCTGCTCAAGCTCTTCGCCTGTTTCAAGCGAGAAATACTTACCCGTACGTTTTTCGACTTTGTCCGTCGCAACGAGTACACCACGTGAATCACGATAACTTGTACCGAGAATCATGCCTTGATTATAGAGCTTTTTGAAAGGCTCTTTGGTTGGCACGACGCCAATATCGTAGAGGAACTTGTGCCAAAAACGTGCATAAAGCAA
>JAIRUZ010000015.1 GCA_031254115.1 Streptococcaceae bacterium | reverse complement strand
TGATATGTTCATTGATAGGAACACAAAGGAAAAATAGCTGTCAGCGCTGACAGAGGCAGGAAGGAAATCAAAATGAAAAAGATGAAAACAGCACAAATTTTGTGGCTTGTAGCTGGTGGCCTCTTCTTCATCACAGGAGTTATCTATTTTTTTGTCCTTCATCAGACAATGACGATGCTGTCAAACTTTGGGCTTACAGCTGTATTTATCGCCCTTGCTTTTTACAAGGATGAGGGCAAGAAAAAATAACTGTCAGCTCTGACAGGCATTAGAAAGAAAAATCATGAATAAATCAGAAATTCTCGCGGCGACGACTTGGCGACGCGCGATTAAGAAATACAACGGACAGCAGATTCCAGATGAGGATTGGCAGTTTTTGCTCGAAGTAGCGCGGCTGGCGCCGAGTTCAATGGGGCTTGAGCCTTGGCATATTTTAGAAATCAATGATTCTGACTTGCGCCAGAAAATCGCGGATGTGTCGTGGGGCGTGAAGGAAAAAATGCCCGATGTTGCGAAGTTCATCGTGTTCACGGTGACGAAGGACCTTTCGCCAGAAAGCGCCTATTTCCGGGAAATCCGAGACATGCACGGTTACAGCGCGGAGCTTCAGGAATCGATGATTCAGCTGCATCGTGATTTCGGGATTCGCGACGCCGATTTGAGCGATGCGCGCAAGTCCCATGATTGGGCGGCGAAACAGGCTTATATCGCATTTGCCCAGATGATTTTTGCAGCCGCGGAAATTGGCGTGGACTCGACTCCAGTCGAAGGCTACTCCAAGGAGGCGCTTGAGCAAGTACTTACAGAAGCAGGTGCGCTTGATCCAGAAAAGGATTCTGTTGCCCTCTGTGCCGCTTTTGGCTACCGTGATGGCGAGGTCAAACATCCCAAATCTCGTCGACCACTGGATAAGATTGTCAAAGTGATTTAACGAAAGAAAATGAATATGAAAATTACCTATCAAATGCTGAACGGCACAGAAGGAACGCGGGACTTTGTCAGCTCTGACGAATTTGTCATGTTGCAAATGCGCGAAGTTCCAGCGCTCGAAGATAATTTCAAAGTGATTAAACTTGAGATTGACGGCGAAGTTGTCGACTTTACAGGCAGTATCATTGACCTCTTTAATAAATTTAATCAGACAAATTAGAACGGAAAAAATGACAGCAATTAAAGATTTACAGGCGGCGTTTCAGAAAGCCGAGACGATTCGGCCGAAAGTGGGCGGATTTCCTGTGCTTGCGGCGTGTTTGAAAGCGGCGGGCGCGAAGCGAAATATTTGGCAGCTGCCGAGCGGGCAAAGCATTTTTGCCATGGCTGACGGCGGCGCGGTGGCGATGCCAGCGCTTCCACAGATTTCAGAGCTGACGGAAGTTCCGAGCTTTGATGAAGCCCGATTTACGGAATCCTTGCGGCGCGACCAAGCGGGCGAGACAACCTTTCCCGAGTTTCTTGAAAATTGCTGGCAGGCGGGCATTGTCAGCTACAGCGTGGACTTTGAGGCGCGCACGTGCAGCTATTATGGCATTCACGGCGAGAGCTACGTCGAGGAATACCCAGAGATTGACGTTTGACGCGGTTCTGTCAGCGCTGACAACTTGGAAAAGGAAGCAAAAATGACTGAACGTTTGGAGACAGGCCCTTTTTATCATGGCACGCAAGCGGCATTAAAAGCGGGCGACCTGCTTACTGCGGGTTATCCGTCAAATTACAATCCAGACGTTATCATGAAGCACATTTATTTCACGGCATTGGTGGACGGTGCAGGCTTTGCGGCCGATTTGTTGGGCGTGCACGCCCATGTTTATCAGGTCGAGCCGACAGGCAGCTGGGAGGACGATCCGAATGTCACAGACAAGAAATTTCCAGGCAATCCGACACGCTCATATCGCTCTAAGCTGCCTTTGAGAATTGTTGAGGAAGTTTTGGACTGGCAACATAAACCGGAGACGGAGCTTGCGATTTGGCGAGAGCGACTGCTTAGTGATAAGCCAGCAGGAGAAATTATAAATTAGAATGAGAGAAATAAAATGATTTTAATCACAGGTGGAAATGGTCAACTTGGAACGGAATTACGCCATTTACTAGATGAGCGTGGCGTGGCTTATACGGCAGCGGACGTGGCGGAGCTTGACATTACGGATAAAACCAGTGTGGACGCCTTTTTTGAGACGAACCAACCGACGATTGTTTACAATTGCGCGGCTTACACGGCGGTTGACAAGGAAGAGGGCGAGGGAAAGGCGCTCGGCGAGAAAATCAATGTTGACGGCACGCGAAATATTGCCGAAGCTTGCGCGCGCGTGGGTGCAACGATGGTGCAAATCTCGACGGATTATGTGTTTGGCGGCTATTTACCGATTGGCGAAGAACGTTTTCCAGATGACGAAAAACATCCCGAGTCCGAATACGGTCGCACAAAAGACCTCGGCGAGCAGGCCATTGTGGCCTCAGGCGCAAAATTTTACGTGATTCGCACCGCGTGGCTCTTTGGCAGCTATGGCCCGAATTTCGTTTTCACCATGCAAAAATTGGCCGAAACGCATGCGGAATTGACCGTCGTCAACGACCAGCACGGCGTACCGACCTGGAGCCGCACACTGGCGGAATTCATGACGCATTTGGTTGACGTGGACGCAGCGCCCGGTTTCTATCATTTATCAAATGACAAAGCCAAAGACGAGAACGTGACTTGGTTTGATTTCGCGACCGAAATCCTGAAAGATACAGAGACGCTCGTAAAACCCGTGGACTCCTCAGGCTTCAAACAAGCCGCCAAACGCCCGTTCAACTCAACCATGAACCTTGACAAATCCAAAGCCACAGGCTTTGTAATTCCAAGCTGGCAAGCCGCACTCGCTCAAATGCTCACTGCAGGCGACCTGCGCGCCCAGCCCGATAAAGTAAAAGGCACGATGTAAAAGAAAAGCGCCCCGCAGGGCGCTTTTTTAGTGTAAATTCCACAGAAAAAATCAAGAGTTTGCTGATGGGTTCAGTTTTCCTATTTTTGAGGTTGGTTAAGCGTTTTCAAGTTATAATGAAGTATCAAAAATAAGGAGATGAATGATGGATTTGTCTAAGGCGACGTCGCAAGATTTAATCTTCCTGGAACAGGGATTTTCAACGAAGGAAGAAATTTTTGATTTTGTGTCTCAGAAAATGCAGACAGCAGGCATTATCAGCTCGGCTGAAATTTACAAGCAGGCACTTTATGCGCGCGAAAATGAAGGGGTAACAGGATTTGAAAATGGTCTCGCTATTCCGCATGGGAAATCAAGTACGGTCAAGCGGGCGGCTTTTGCGGTGGTACGTTTGTCTGAACCGTTATCGGCGGCGGAGTATGTGTCGTTGAACGCCGAAAATCAAGTCGAGCTGCTTTTTGTCTTGGCAATTCCTGAGGCGCAAGCAGCCACTCATTTAGACTTATTAGCCAAACTTTCGACGCGTTTGGGTGATGCTCACTTCTTAGCTAAGTTCAAAGAGGCGGCCTCAGCGACTGAGGTTTTGGCGTTTCTCGGGACGGAAAATGAAAATGAGAGTCTGTCAGCGCTGACAGAAAAAACAAACGGGCTGATCCTTGGTGTGACAGCCTGTGCGGCGGGGATTGCCCATACCTATATGGCGGCAGAAGCGATTGTCAAAGCGGCGGCTCGGCTCGGCTACGCGGCCAAGGTTGAAAAGCAGGGTGCAAATGGGCTCGAAGACCGTCTCACAGCGGCTGATGTGAATCAGGCTGTTGGCGTTATCTTGGCACATGATGTGGCGCTCAAAGATCTTGCGCGTTTTGATAAGCTGCCAAAGCTTGATGTGCCTGTAGCGGCACCGATTAAGTCGCCTGACAAAGTCGTGGGGGATTTGCTGAAAGTTGCCGAGGATCATGTCGTGGCGGCTTCACCGTTTGCGACGGCCGAAGTTGTCAAGGAAAATGAATCGGCTGTTGAGGCGGCGAAGCGGCATCTGATGACAGGTGTTTCTTATATGTTGCCATTCGTCGTGGCTGGCGGTATGATTCTCTCTATCGGACTTTGGTTATTGCAGGCCTGGCCTGATACGGGCGCGCATGATTGGCGGCACACGGTGGTGACGGCGGGTGTCGCGGTCTTTCAGCTGATGTATCCCATTATCGGTGCTTATATTGCCTATTCTATCGCCGATAAGCCTGCCTTGGTGGTGGGTATGACGGCTGGGCTCTTTGCTAATACTTTGGGTGCTGGCTATCTGGGGGCCATTCTCGGAGGGTTTGTCGCGGGTTATCTGGTGAAACAGATGCGAAAGATTAAGCTACCGAAAGTTGTGCAGCCCTTGTTGCCGCTGATTCTGATTCCGCTGTTTGGCTCGGGTCTGATGATTCTGATGATGTACACGATGGGTCAGCCTGTGGTCTGGTTGAATAAAGCCTTGACTTCAGGCCTCCAGAGCATGTCGGGTTCAAGCGTGATTTTGCTTGGTGTGATTATTGGAGCTATGATGGCCGTTGATATGGGTGGCCCTGTGAATAAAGCTGCCTTTGCCTTCTGTGTAGGCATGCTGGGGGCTAAGGTTTATGCGCCTGCGGCGGCCATGTGGATTGGTATCATGACGCCGCCTGTTGCGCTTGGTCTGGCAACCTTGATTGCGCCGAAGAAATTTACGGCTCAGGAAAAAGCAAGTTGGTCAACGGCGATTTTGGGTGGTTTGACTGGAATTACTGAGTTTGCCATTCCATTTGCTGTGCGTGATCCTTGGCGGACGATTGTGTCGCTCGTTGTCGGCTCAGCCGTCGGGGCAGGATTTACGCTTGGCATTGGGACCTATGCAACCATGCCATCTGGCGGAATCTTCCTGATTTTCCTTGGTGGTTTCCATTCTCCATTTGGCTTCCTACTTGGCTTTGCGGTCGCAATTGCTGTGACGATTGCTATGCTGATGGTCTTGAAAAAAGAAGTTGTCGAAGATTAGAAATTAGAAGAAAAGCCCTATTTAGGGCTTTCTGACTTGAAAATAAGATGTGAGGGAGGCTCGCCCTGAAGCATAGAAAGTTGCCATGCGACTTGCAGCTTTGCTGCTTAGCGAGCATGGACACCGTAGCCACGAAGTAGCGAGGTAGGAATTTTGAGGTTCTGGCTGTAGGTCAGGTTCCAAAAATTATCTAATCTCCAAACTTCAAGCCTCCTGAGCTCAATTAAGAAAGAATTAAATGAAGAAGAAAATACATATTGTCAACCACACGCACTGGGATCGTGAGTGGTACTTCACAACGATGGACGCGCTGCTTCTGAGCGATCAGCTGTTTGCCCACGCTCTGGACGAGCTCAAAAAGAATCCAGAAGCCAAGTTTACGCTTGATGGGCAAACCTCGATTGTGACGGATTTCTTGACCGTCAACCCTGAGCGCAAAGCTGACATCAAAAATCTTGTAGCCTCAGGACAGCTGGCAATTGGTCCTTGGTACAGTCAGACAGATGCTTTTAGTATCCATGAAGAGTCTTATTTCCGCAATCTGGCCATTGGAATCAGTGAATCACGCAAACTAGGCGGTGAGATGAGAGTTGGCTATTTGCCCGACACGTTTGGCTTCAACGCCCAGATGCCGATGATTCTGAATGCTTTTGGGCTGGATAATATGATTTTCTGGCGCGGTTTTAATCTGGATAAGTTCACAAAGACGCCTTATTTCAAGTGGAAGGCCTTGGGCGAGCATTCGGTCAATGCGGCGAACATGCCGGGCGGCTACGGTGCTGTGGTTTATATGAACGCAAGTGATGATTATATCCAGGGAAAGCTAGCTCAGGAGCTTGAGCGCTTAGAAAAAAGGACGGACAGCGCAGAGTTATTGCTGACGGCAGGCTCGGATCAGACCGAGATTATCTCAGACCTGCCAAAGATTATCTCAGAAATCAATGAAAAGCTGCCTGATCATGACTTAATCGAGAGTTCCTATGAGGAATTTGCGGCCTTTCTACGAGCGCAGAAATTGCCTGAGTATCAAGGAGAACTCCGAGAACCTGTCGAAATTGGCCGCGTCCACAAGACGATTGGCTCGGTGCATTATGACATCAAGCGCGCTAATTTTCTTGTCGAGCAGAAATTGTTAAAGCGCGTAGAACCGCTGATGGCGATTGCGAAGTCCTTGGGTATTGAGCTGTCAAATGAAGTTCTTTGGAAGGCTTGGAAGAAAGTTTTGGAAGGTCAGGCGCATGACTCTATGGGCGGCTCTGTCATGGATACGGTCGCCATTGACATTTTGCACCGCTTTAAAGAAGCCGATGAGCTGGCTGATGGGATGGAGAATTATCTGGCGAAGCGTCTAGCTGAAAAGCTTTCTCTGACGGATAAGGAAGTCATTGTCTTTAACACATCGGCTAAAGTCTTCTCTGGCTATAAAACGATTGAGTTTCTTGCGCCGAGCAAAAAGATTGCGCTTGAAGGCGTGAGCGAGCAAGTGCTGATTGACGAAGAATATTTTGCAGGCAAGGACAATATTCTTCTGGTGACACCAGAGTCACGGACTTACGTCAATGAAGCCCCTTATTATCATCTCTCTGTATTAGCAAAAGTTGAGCTACCTGCTATGGGTTATAAAGTGTTTCGGCTGACAGAGACTGAAAATGAACTCGAAAGTCTTGTACTCATAGAGGCAGCTGAAGCCATTATTTCCAATGATTTTTATGCGCTTCGCTTTGAAAATCAGAAACTTAGCCTGAAAAATCAGGCTGGACAAGTCTTTCACAACATTTTAGAGTTTGAAGATAGGGCAAACGATGGCGATACTTATGACTTTTCGCCTTTAGCAGGCGACAAGGAAATTCTCCTGAAGCTCGAGTTGACATCTGTTGAAAAATCGTCTCTTTATCAGAAGATGCACCTGACAGGAGAATTTGACCTGCCTTATGATTTGGAAGATCGCGCAAAAACGGGGAAAACGGGCGTGTTGAAATTGGACGTGGTTTTGACGCTGACAAAAGGAAGCCCGCGCGTTGACTGTTCTGTCAGCGCTGACAATCAGATTTTGAGCCATCGTCTGCGCGTGAAAATCAATACAGGCATTGCCAGTCGTGAAAGTATCGCGTCGCTGCCGTTTGGCTTTATTCGTCGTCAGGCTGGGAAGCCCGCGGCTGACTGGTACAAGAGTTATGTCGAATACCCGATTGACCTAGAGCCCTTTGATAAGTCGGTTTCCGTCAGCTCAGAGGCTTATCATGTCACGGCTCTAGCCAAGGGACTTAAGGAGTACCAGCTTCAGGCAGAGAGCCTTTACTTGACCTTATTTGCTTCAACGGGACAGCTCGGCAAGCCGAATCTGGCTTATCGTCCAGGCCGCGCCTCGGGAGATACGACTAATCAAGGACACGTCATGATGCCGACGCCAATGGCACAGCTGACAGGCGAGTTAGACTTTGAATTTGCG
>JAIRUZ010000011.1 GCA_031254115.1 Streptococcaceae bacterium | reverse complement strand
ACACTCGAAGCTGGCCAAGAGCTCTTGAAAGTAGAGGCATAAGCTGGCTTTAGTAGGCTCGATTGAAGCTGGCGGCACAAAATTTGTTCTGGCGCTCGGCGACGAAAACAATCAGATTTTGGAGCGCGTCAGTATTCCAACAACGACGCCCGCAGAAACACTCGCACGAACGCTTGATTTTTTCAAACAACACCCCGTTTCAGCGATTGGGCTGGGCTCATTTGGTCCGCTAGACATTAACCCTAAAAGCCCGCATTACGGCTTTATCACGCACACGCCAAAGGCCGGTTGGGCGCAAACTGATTTGCTTGGCAGTTTAACGCGCGTCTTAAACATTCCCATAAGTTTCACGACTGATGTCAATGCGTCCGCCTACGGCGAAAAGAGCGCGACTGGCGTTGAAAATTTGGTGTATTTCACGATTGGCACGGGAATCGGCGGTGGTGCCCTGCAAAATGGCGCGTTTATTGGCGGCATTGCACACGCCGAAATGGGCCATCAGTTCGTCAAACGTCATCCTGACGACACCGCGTTTCCTGGCATTTGCCCTTTTCACGGTGATTGTCTTGAAGGCGTTGCAAGCGGCCCTGCAATTGAGGCGCGCGCGGGCAGACGCGGCGAGACGATTCCAGAAGATGACGAAACGTGGGAGATTCTTGCGTATTATCTCGCGCAAGCCGCGCTTAACGCAACCTTGACACTCGCGCCTGAAAAAATCATTTTCGGCGGCGGCGTCATGGCGCAGCAGCACATGCTCGCACGCGTGCGCAAGCAATTTTCACAGCTTTTGGCGGACTACGTCACACTTCCGTCAGCGCTGACGGACTATCTCGTCTTGCCCGTTAGCGCTGACAATGGCTCCGCAACCCTCGGGAATTTCGTCCTAGCCAGAGAAAAATCCTATCAGCGCTGACAGAACTAAAAACGCCCAGATTCAGGCGTTTTTTAGTTCGTATGAAAATACGTTCGGCTTACATTTTTTGCCAAACGCTTGATATTTTCAAGCGTTTTTTCTTTTTGCATCGCGTCAGTCAAGGAAACAGCCTCGCATTGAATGCTGTAACTCGCAAGCAAAAGCAGTTCCATCTCACCTAAATCTGGCGCAAGGCCGCCCGCAAAAGCAATGGTTGGCACGTCGTATTTAGCCGCAAGGCGCGCCATGCCAGATGGCACTTTGCCATTTGCCGTCTGAAAATCCAGACGTCCTTCGCCCGTAATCACGAGATCAGCCGTTTTTATGGCCTCTTCAATCTTCAAAAGCGCCGCAATTTTTGCAAATCCAGGCTCAATATGCCCGCCCAACAGCACAAGCGCGCCGCCAAGACCGCCCGCAGCGCCTGTTCCCGGAATCATTTGCAAGTCAATCTGGTATTTTTCCTTAACAAAATCCGCCACTTTTTGCGCCTGCAAGTCCTGCTGTCCTAGAATCTCAGGCGTACCGCCTTTTTGAGCACCAAACACAGCCGCGTAACCCGCGGGACCTGCATAACTATTGTTCACATCCGCGAGGCCTGTCAGTTTTACATCAGCAAATTCGGGCAACGCTTCTAGCGAGCCGCCAAGTCCAGACAGTAAGCCGAGCCCACCGTCAGACGTGCCCGTTCCGCCCAAACTCAGCACAATTTCCGTCGCTCCACGTTTTTTTGCGTCACGAAAAAGTTTGGCTAAGCCCACAGTTGTCGCCCGCACAATCGTCTCAGGCGACGGCGTAATTTTGTCAATCCCGATAACTTCTGCCGCTTCGATAATTGCGAGCTCGCCCGCAAGCAAATATCTGGCACACACCGGACGTTCCAGTAAATCAACCGTTTCAACTTCGACAAATTCGCCGCCTAGGCCTTGTTGAAGCGCGCACAGCGTGCCTTCTCCGCCGTCAGCAATCTCAAACGTCACAACGTCAGCTGACGGAAAAACGCTCAAAATGCCCGCTTTCACGGCCTCATTGAGTTCTCTTGAACTCGCCGAGCCTTTAAATGAATCAATCGCAACAACTAGCTTCATGGCAACCTCACCGTAACAACCTGATTGGGCTTGACAGCGCCGTCAAACGCACGCGTGCGAATCGTTTCTTTGAGTGAGTAAGAAACTAATAGCTTCTGACCTGTCAGCGCAAGCGTCGCCTCGTTTTCTGTCGGATTGTAGAAACGCGCGAGCAATTCAACTGAATTTTCTGCTTTTTTGACGGTTGACAAGACAAGAGCGTTATTGTCAGCTGCAAAAAGCGAGAAAGTTGTCGGCGTCACTTGCTTACTTTTGTTCAATTTTTTCGCATGAAAGGGCATCTGATTGTAAGTTTCAATCCGTGTCACAAATCTTTTAGAATCTTGCGCAACTTCTGCGGCTGTTTCTGCAAAAGTCAGCGCCAAATCAAGTGTCAATTCGCCTTGCATTTGCGAATCGGGCGTAGGCAATAAAATCCCCGACGGACGCCCTGGGCGCCTGTACAGCTCAGCCTTGCCCAGATAACCCACACACCGCAAAACAGTAATCGCAAACGTATCAAAATGCCCCCCGACTATTTCATATTCACGGCTCGAATTTGTCAGCACGCCAACCGTATGCGCAGCGTCTGCCAGAGCAACCGAACTCAAAAACGGATAAATCGCGTCTGGCCGCTCGTCCCAATTTTCTTTCTCCCAAACATGGATTGCTGGATCCACGACGGGACGCTTGATGCTGCCAAATTGATTGCTCGCAATACTCATTTGAGACGCAATGCCCGATGGAACAAGCACGCGCAGACGGTGGTCTTTGGCCTTATTGTCCACTGTCAAAGAAACAAAGATAAGTTGATTCTTTTTAGGCACTCTGAGTGTTAATTTGATTGGAAGCGCCACCTTTTCAGTCGCACGCTTGCGATCTGACGTCAACTCTTTTGGCACTTCAAAGCCATATTCACTCGTTAAAACAAATTCATTCACATGCTCAATAACAGACGTTTTTGAAACCACGTTTCCGAGAGAAGAAAGTGGCGTTTCTCCTGCAAGCGGCGAAAAGTCATATTCATCGCCATCGTCAGCTGTATCGTCCAAACTGAAAACATTGCGGTACGTTTTATCGAATTTTTTATCAACAATCTCAACCGTTCCGTCACCGTTTGGCGTGATACGATAACGCGGCGTTTCTATCGCGTCCACTTTTTCTCCCGAAAAGATAGCTTTCGGCTCAGCTTCTTTCACAAATAAAACCTCATAGCCCATCGCTGGCAGCTCACGCTCGAGCTCAATCTCGTACTCAAAGAAAGGCTCATAATCGCCATAATGCACGATTTGCCGGTCAATCAAACCAGGATCGAGTTCTGTCACCGAGCGCAACGAATAAGACACTTTCGTCCCGACTGCATCAAAAAGTTCAAAACCTTTCCAGCGCGTCGTCACGACCGTGTGAATAAAGCGCGCTTCTTTATACGGCAAAAGATTAAAGAGCCCCAACTTATCCTGCCCTACCTTGTCAGGCGTCGCTTCAACGATTTTCCGTTTGTAAAAATCAATCAATCGATCCGTGCGCTCTTCGGCTTCTCTGTAACGCGCCTTGATTTCAAGATGTACTTTATCCGAGCAGCACGCGCCCATTGAGTCATGCGCGTGATTTTTCAGCAAAAGCTTCCAAATAACTTCCAAAAGTCCATGCTCGTAGGAAAATCCCAGCTTATAAGCAAGCGACATCAGCGGCTCAAGAACATTTGTTAGTTTATTTTCGATGCGCGTGTTCATGATTTTCAAATCCATGCGCTGCCCAAAAATCGAGCGGTGCACACGCGAGTATTTGCCGTCAATAAATTCGTCTTTCAAGGTCGCAAGATTTTCATGCGTTTCGATTTCCTTGAAGACATCTTCATAGCGCGACAAGAAAAATTCCCGTTCTGGATAAAGGCGATTGAGCTTTTCGAGAATTTCAAAGATATTTTGCTGAATAGGCATTTGATCATGGCCATTGGGGAGAAGCTCCGTTTCGCCCGTTGCACCCGCGTCAAGCACTTTGAAATAGCCGTCCAAGCGTGCTTTGAGCGCATTTTCATCTGTTGGCAGATATTTTCCAATTGCATAACCCAACGGAAATAGCTGCACCAACACGCGCGAGCCATCACTTGATTCCCAGTAAAACTCGGTCTTATCGGTGCCGTGACGCTCAGAAACACCCCGCCAGAAAATCGAATATTTGATGTCAAACTGATTCAAAATCATTGGCATTTGGCTCGTTTGCCCAAAGCTATCAGGAATATAGCCAATTGCCATGGGCTCCTGCCCCAGCTCCCTACAATCTTTATAGCCATACAAAAGATTGCGCGTGATAGACTCTGCCCCAACGGTCATTTCGTCTGTTTGAGAAACCCAAGGCCCCACAACAAGGCGCCCTGTTTGTACCAATTTTTGAACACGCGCTTTATTTTCAGGCTTTACTTGAAAATAGTCTTCCAAAACGGCCGTTTGTCCGTCTAAAATATAACTTGGATAGTCTGGATTATTTTCCAGCATTTCCATGATTTCATCCATGTTATTGACGAGCAAAATCTGACTTTCCTCAGTCGAAAAATACCATTCTCTATCCCAGTGCATGTGGGGCACAACGTGTACTCGTTTTTTCATTTTATCTTCTTTTCTATTTTATTATTATAGCGTAATCTTTCAAATCAAGCCTTGTTTACGAAGTTTCATTTGACGCGTGAGGATTAATAAGACTGCCGAGATGGCAGCTCCGACTAGTGCGGCACCGAGCCAAACAATTTGCGCGGTTGGGCCGCCTTTGAGGAAGGCAAGCGAGAAAATACCTGCGCCTGGGACATTGAGACCCACGCCAGCCGTCGCAACCCAGCCTCCCGTGATAAGCGAGCCCACAATAAATGAGCCAATAACACGAAGCGGATCGGCCATGGCAACAGGAATTGCGCCTTCTGTAATACCACCCAACACTAAAATCCACGTTTGCGTTCCAATCTCGCGTTCTTCAGGCGTCCAGATATCTTTTTTGAAATACATGGCGGCTGATAAGCTAAAGGCTGAAACCATCTTGACCGAGCAAAAGACAGCGTAAGGAACAAAATCGCCTGAAGCCATTGCTCCTAGAGCAAACGCGTAAGCTGCTTTATTGACAGGGCCACCCAAATCAAAACTCACCATGGCACCTACGAGCGCGCCTAAAATAAAGGGACTTGTGTGCTCAATGCTCTTTAACAAACCAAGCAAGGAAGCATTCAGCCATGCAACTGGCTGCCCGATAATAAAGAGCATGAGAATTGCCGTGATGAGCGCGCCGACAACTGGATAAACAAAAAGTGTGATAAATCCTTTGAAAGTGCCGCTTGATTTCACGTGTTCTTTCATCCATTTCATGAGGAAACCTGCAACAAGACCGCCGAGCATGGCGCCGAGGAACCCTGAATTAATTGCCGTTGCGGCAAGTCCCGCTGCAAATCCGGGCGCAAGGCCAGGCCTGTCCGCAATTGAGTAAGCCATGTAAGCTGAAAGAATCGGCGGCATGAGAATAGAGAGCATATTACTACCCAGCGTTTTCAACGTGAATAACCAAAACGTATTAACCGCGGGTGCAACAGGCGTTGCCATGAGCGTTTGCAAATGGAAAATCTGTGTAATCATGACGGCAAACGCGCCAATCATACCGCCTGCGATGATGACTGGAATAATATAGCTAATGCCTGTCATAATCGAATCCTTGACCTCTGCGCCAAAGGTTTTTTGGTCCGTTGCGCTCGACGCGTCGTCAGTAGAGGTATCTGATGACGGAACATAATTTTTCGACTTTTCCAGCAACTCTTGAATCACTTTTTCTGGGTTGCGAATGGGCTCGGCGACTTTGACATCGATTTTGGGGAGTTGGGTAAAGCGCTCCAAGTCTTTCAGCGCGACATCGTGCGCAAAAATCACGCCGATTGCGCGATTAACGTCGCTCGCCGTGATGCGGTCTTCAAGACCTGCCGAGCCTTGCTTCTCGACTTTGGCTGTATAGCCAAGTTCTGCCGCTTTTTTGGAAATAGCTTCTGCCGCCATATACGTGTGCGCAATACCCGCAGCGCACGCCGTGATACCTAAAATCAGACCTTTTGAATGCTGGTTTTCTTTTGGAGAAGACGTTTCTTCTTGAGCCAAGAGCGACAGAATTTCAGCTGACGTTTTTGCCTGTTTGAGCTTTTCGACATAGCTGATATCGCCCAACCGCGCGGATAATTCGGCGAGCAAACTCAAATGCGTGCTGCCTGCTTGCGCGTCAGGAATCGCGAGCACAAACAGCGTGTCCACCCGATTTTCAGCATTTAGCGAGACATAATCGCTTGGCGCAAGCGGTTTTTCGAGCCTGACGACGGCAAACGCGGCCTTTTTGACCGTGCGTGATTTCCCGTGCGGAATGGCGAGCCCATTTTCAAAGCCTGTCACGCCCATGCTTTCGCGCTCGTACAGCGCCATTTTGTACGCGTCGGCGCTTTCAACGATGCCCTCATTTTCAAACTTTTCAGCGACAAACTGAAAAATTTCTTCTTTTGTCATGAACGGCTGATTGAGGAAAATCAGCTGCTCAGACGTTGCCTGTGATAAATTCATTTTGAACCTCCAATAATTTTTATGGCTTTATCTTATCACTAAAAAAGCGTTTTCATCAAAATTAGGGAAAATTATAAGCAGGTTTATCGAAAGCCAAAAAAGTTGTGTAAATTTACACAGTTAGCGTTCTAAAAAGGTATGAAAAAGGCTGTTCATCACAATCAAAATCGGCGTTTTGTCCGTCACGTCGTAATTCTCGACACTTTCTTTTTTCGTGTAACAAAAAAGAGAAATGTCCGCAAGCGCTGACAGGCGATTTTCGGTGAGATTTGTGAGGCTGACGACGGTTTGATGTTGCGCGCGCGCTTCTTCGGCAAGTTTGACAACGGACTCCGTCTCGCCTGAGAGGCTGATGAAAAAGAAAATCTCGTTGTCCGCATGCTCAATGCGATGCAAAAGCTTATTTGGATACGTATAAAACAGAAATTTGTCGTCGAGCGCATAAAAATTATCCACACAAATTTTCGCAATCAATCCAGTCTGGCTGACCGCGTAAAAATTGACGGCGCGCGCTTTTCTAAATGCTGTGACAACTTTTGCCTCGCGCGCTTTATCAATCAAGCCCAAATTTTTCAGCAGCATTGCCGCTTGCAAATTTTCTGGCGTGGTGTCAGACAGCTCGTGCTTAAGCTCGGCTTTGAGGTCAGAAAAGCCGTCATAACCGAGTTTGTGGCACAGACGCGTAATCGTATTAGGCACGGTAAAAAATGCCTTCGCGAGGCTCGTGATTTTCGTCTCTGAGACTTCGCGTTTGTGGCTGTAGATATGCGAAATGAGCGCCCTATCAAGCTCTGTCAGCTTGTAGCGCGCATTGATAGTGCGACTTTTAAAGTTCATCATGGCTCTATTTTAGCGTTTCAAGAAATTTATTTCAAGAAACTAGTCAAGTCTCAGCCACACGGACTGATACGGCAGTAATTCGCCTGTGAAATTGCGCTTTCTAATAACATCAAAGTCCGAGCACGACACGTTCACTTTTTGCGCGCTAATATTTGTGAGTGCAAGGATTTTTTGGCCTTTGTATACACGTTTCACAGCAAAAATCTGGCTGCCGTAATCTAAAATTTCCTGCGTGCCGTGCGGATTGAACGCGGGTTCATTTTTTCTGATTTCTATCAGCGCTGACAGAGCCGTGTAAATCGTTTTTCGCGCGCCATCAGCTGCCAGCTCATTGTAAAGTTGTATTTTGTCTAATTTTTCGCGGTTGATGCGCCGTGGAAGGCCAGATTTTTCTACTGCTTTTTCATCATTTTTCGAGCCAAAAATCGAATGATAATAAATGGCTGGAACGCCCATAAAACTCAGCAAAATCGCGTGTGCAGCGAGCATTTTCTCTGGCGAGCCAAGCGCTGACAGATAGTTGATATTGAGCTCATAGGGCTTTGTGCTGCCGTCGCGAGCCGTTTTGTAGGAAACTCTGCCGCCGTTTGCGAGCACTTGCTGAATCATTGCCGCGCGCGCGTTGTCCGTCAAAATGTCTTCAACTGGGCGAAGTCCAATGCCGTCATGGCTTGCAAGAAAATTAAAATACGTCGCCTTGTCAGACACCGGCTGAATCGTTTTCGCCCACTTTGAAAGCATCTTAGAATCGCCCGAGATAAAGGTGTGCAAAACGAGCGGCGGGAGCGGAAACTGATAGACCATGTTTGCCTCGTCGCTGCCATTTCCAAAATAACGAATATTATCTGCGTGCGGAACATTCGTTTCGGTTACAATCTGCGTGCCAGGCGCAAGCGCGTCCAGAAGCGTTCGCCAAAGCTTGATCACCTCGTGCGTCTCGGGCAAATGCATCGACGTCGTCCCACTTTCTTTCCACAAAAAACCGATCGCGTCAAGCCTTATCGAGCTTGCACCGCGCACGACATAGTCGATCAAAATGTCTGTCAGCCGCGCGAGCATTTTCGGATCACGCGCATTGGTGTCAACTTGATCCTTTGAAAATGTCGTCCAGACTCTCTCACCATCAATTTCTGTGAATAGCGGACTGGTGCGCGGACGTATCGTTTTTGAGCTGTCAAAAGTTTCGTCAAATTTGATGAAGGCATTTTTAAAATCGGCATCGCCCGCTAAAAATTTCTGAAACCAGCTCGAAGACACCGACATATGATTGCAAACAAAATCGAACATCAAGCGCCGCTCTCTTGCTAAATCTGCTACATCAGACCAGTCGCCCAAATCTGGGTTAATTTTCAGATAATCCACGACCGAAAAGCCGTCGTCGCTCGTGTACGGAAACATGGGGAGCAGATGAATATCCGTAAAATATGGCAATTTTTCGCTCACCACCTCGCGCAAAACCTGAAGCGGCGCGCGCTTCCCGTCTTGAAAACTGTCGCCATACGTAATCAAATACACCGATTTTTCGCTCACTTTTTCAGCCAATTTTTTAAGCGGCGTGCGCGCGACGAGCTGCTCAAAAAGCTTTTCTGCCTCCACCAAATCAGCGTCCGCGTAGATTTTTTCTAAATGCTGGTTTATTTTTTCTTGTAAATTCATAAGTCTACTTTCAACGTTGCAAAATCTCGCGCTGTCAGCGCTGACAGCGACTGCACCGTATTTTCCTCCAAATCTAATTGCTCAAAATCAGACAATTTGACTGTCTCGCTCGTTGGATTGAAAACGCGCACAATAACTGCATCTGCTTTTTCTGTTTTTTTGAGCGCTGACACAAATAAATCAGCTGACAAAGTCAGCAAATTCATGGCTTTTGGCAATTTTTTCATTTGCTCAGGCTGCGGCAATTCAAAACGCTCGAGCCGCTCTTCAAACGAATGCAGCGTTTGCAGCTGATAGGTCAACTGGCCTGCCGCGAAATTTTCAGCCGATTGATAAAGCGCCTGCACATCCAGCTTTTCAGACCATTCAAACGCATATTCAAACTGCAAATCGTCCAAAAGCTGCGCATCTGGCGTTTCGACAACTTTATTATTGATGCCCGACGCGCGACCCGGCCGCCACGCGAGATTGTCCCGCCCCAAAAGCCCAACCGCACGAAAAAGCGTCAGATTCAGGCTGTCAGCTGTCGCCTCGTATTCCTTGAGTCCTTTTGTATAAAGGCTGAGCGCGCCCGTGCGCTCGGGCACGCAAACAAAACTCTCCAGCGGATAAATCGCCTGCGGACATTCCGCAAAATTTTCCGCGCGCCACGTCGCAAGATGCGGATTGACATTTTGTCGCTCTTGCAGCGAATACCCCTGATCGCCATAGCTGACAGCTTTGTCATTTTCACACAAAAAGCGCACGCGGACGCGATGATTTTTTTGCTGATTGGTCATTTCATGAGAAATTTTAACGAGCGGCGTGCCTTTTTCAAGCGTGATTTTTGTAACAATTTCCTGCCCCGCGAGTGTGCAAGAAACTAAAAGCTCGCTGAGCAGCTCTGATTTTTTTGCACTCATCAGCTTGAAATTTCCCGAAAAATCAGGTGACGCACCCTCTAGCGGCGAATAATCATACGAATCGCCCGCGTCCGCTGAATCTTCAAACTCAAACCAGTTTGCCTTTACCGCGCCGTCTTTGCACCGTGTGAGCGTCAGATTTCCCGCGTCAAGCGTGATTGTATAAAATTCATTTGAAATTTCAGCTCTGTCAGCGCTGACAAAATGCGCAGCTGCAGCATTTTCGAGCTCAAACGACTGATAACCAAAGCCGTCAAAGCTGACAGCCGCCCGTATTTCGCTGCGATAATAGCCTGGCAGCTCAGCCGTATGCTCGCCGTCAGCAAGCGAAACCACAGCCTTACCGCCCGAAATATAATCTTGTTTCAGCAAAGTTTGCGTCAGTCCTTTTAAACGTACATTTTTCTCACGTGTAAAAATCACAAACGTCAGATTTTTGCGAACTGTTTTTGGCAACAAATTAAACGCCAAAATCGCGTTTTCGCCGACTCCACGTGCCATCTGCTTTTTCAGAATATTGATCTGGCCGCCCACCACGCGCTCAATTTTTAAAAGTCGGTGTTTAATCGCCTGATTGGTTTCATCCGAATTACAGCCGCCAAGCGAATCATGCGCCTGCGCGTCAAATAAATCACACAAGCACGCGTTAATCCAACCTTGCGGGTACGTTGCCCCCAACCGTTTGGCAAGCACCGCAAGCGGCTCCAATTGCTGGTAAATTTTCTCCTCTACGCGCGCGTTCAACATTTTTAAATCTACGCGCTGCGAACGAATCGTATTGTGAATCCGCGATTTCTGACTGGCAATCAATTCGCCTGAAATCACGCGCGAGGCCGAGCTCGCGGCCATAAACGCCTCATAATTCGACAACTCAAACTCATAAGGTAAGTCCAGTGCATTGAGTTCCGCCACAACCTGCGGAAAATGCGTCCGCACGAGCACCTGATCCCCGCCCGCAGGTAAAAGCAGCGGCTTGCCATTAGGTGTCATCTCCGCCAATTTATCTAAAATCGGAAGCAGTGATTTTTCGATATAATCACTGTCAGACGTCAAAAATTTTCCGGGTCCATAGCCAAAAAATAGCGCATTTGCCTGTACGCGCTCCCCATTTGGCGCTTGCCACATAAAATTCAAGTCGTCCACGATTTGCGCCGTATAAAGACCGCGCTGCAAAATTGCTGATTTCAAGCCAAAACGCTTAAAAATACTGGGCAAATAAGCATTTTGCCCAAAAATATCAGGCAAATAGCCCACTTTCATCGAACCGCCAAGCGCCTCGGCACCCGACTTTCCAAGCAATAAATTACGAATGACCGATTCTGTTTGATTAAGCAAGGTATCGCATTGCGTGTACCAAGGGCCGATTTTCAGTCGATTCTCAGAGATTAACTGCGCCGCGAGCGCGCACTTTTCTGGAAATTTCTCCAAAAAATCATGAATGGGCGCATATTGCCCGTCAAAAACATAGGTCGGAAATTCGGGATGCGTCGCCAGAAAATCCAGCAAAAACGCCATATTCTGCGACAAAATCACGTTGGAATCCTCTTTGGAAAAGTACCACTCGCGATCCCAATGACTGTGCGGCACAACAAACACTTTACGTTTCATAGTTTCACTTTCTAATAAAAGGTGATTCTTCGCCTCACTCAATAATCTACAGTTTCACCGCGCGCTTCTTGCCGTTTGATAAGCGCAAAGCGCACAAAGATATTGCCAAAAGCGACGACCAAAACGCCGACAAGAAGGCCAAGCAAGTAAGCCGGAATATTCGCGACCAACGGCCAGCCCCAGATAGCAGGTAACGGCAGCCATTGCACCGCGCCAAGCGCCACCGCTGTCGTAGAACCTGCCACGGCGCCGATAATATTGATTGGAATCGTAATCAGCGGATTGCGCAGCATAAACGGAATACCACCCTCAGAAATCGCGATGAAACCAAGCAAGAAACTTGTGCCGCCAGCCACGCGCAAATCTTCAGGATAAACACGACGGCGCACGACAAATCGGTCAATAATCGTTGACAAACCAAGGCCAATCGGCGGAATGACAATCGCAAGCACACGCCCCGTCAGCGGAAATGTTTTGTCAGCTGCAAGCGCAATATTAATCGCACCCGCCGCTTTATTGACAGGCCCGCCAAGATCAAACGCCGTACATGCTGCAATAATCGCTGTCAACAGCAATTTTCCAGAGCCCGACATTGACGTGATCCAATTGGCGATTGCTTGATTCATGCCGCCAAACACGGGCTGCACCAACGAAAAATTCAAGACAAAGATAACAAAGACTGAAAGTCCAGGAATCAAGAACATCGGTTTAATCGCCTGCAGATTTTTGGATACTTTGATGTGCTCGTTCATCCATTTTACAAGAAAGCCCGCGATAAGTCCCAAAATGAGCGCGCCCAAGAAACCTGACGGAATGGCGCCTTTATTGAACGCAGCAAGCGAAGCAACGGCCGTATTGGTTCCTTGAAGGCCCGCTTTCGCCGTCGTTGCAGGAATCGCGATAGACGCGCCCCAGATTGTAAATTGTAACCCGCTTGCGAACAAACCGCCCGCAAAGCCCGCCACCAAGCCCGTTCGTCCAGCAATCGCGTAGGCCACAAACATGCCAAACACTGGATAGATAAATTTGAGCAACAAGCCGCCAAACAGATAAAGATAGTTCACGTAAAGTGTCACGCCCGCTGCATGGGCAGCGCCGCCAGGTAAGTAAGCTGCCGAGCCTACTGCTGTCATTGGCAAATGCAAGAGATAGGCCCACGTCAGAGTTGCAATCCCCATCATGAGACCTGCCGCTACCAACAGCGGAATCATATAAGAAATCCCTGTCATGACAGACGTTGAGAGCACTTTAAGAAAGTTTTGCTTTTGTGGTACTTCGTCGACAACTGTTTCATTCGACGGCTGACGTCCGTCGACCTTTTCCAAAAGCGCGGCTATGACCTTGCCCGCGTCTTTGATCGGCTCCGAAACAGACACATCGACTTTCGGCAGTTTTGTAAAGCGCTCAAGCTCGCCAAGTGCGACATCATGCGCAAAAATCACGCCGATTGCGCGACTGACATCGCTCGCCGTGATGCGGTCTTCGATTCCGTTCGCGCCTTGCTTCTCGACTTTGGCCGTATAACCCATTTCTGCCGCTTTTTTGGAAATAGCTTCTGCGGCCATATACGTGTGCGCAATACCCGCAGCGCACGCCGTCACACCGAGTATCAAGCCTTTATTCCCATTTGCTTTAAGCTCTGCTTTCTCTACGCTGTCAAGTAAAGTTAAAAGTTCGCCTGGTGTCTTTGCGGCCTTGATTTTCTTTACATAGCTTATATCGCCAAGTTTAGCTGACAAATCAGCCAAAAGCATCAAGTGATTAGAGCCTGCTTGCGCGTCTGGAATCGCGAGCACAAATAGCGTGTCCACTTGATTTTCAGCGTTCAGCGAGGCATAATCGCTTGGCGCGAGCGGTTTTTCAAGCCTGACGACGGCAAATGCGGCCTTTTTGACCGTGCGTGATTTCCCGTGCGGAATGGCGAGACCATTTTCAAAGCCTGTCACGCCCATGCTTTCGCGCTCATATAGCGCCGCTTTATACGCGTCGGCGCTTTCCACGATGCCCTCATTTTCAAACTTTTCAGCGACAAACTGAAAAATTTCTTCTTTTGTCATGAACGGCTGATTGAGGAAAATCAGCTGCTCAGACGTTGCCTGTGATAAATTCATAAAATCTCCTTTGTTTTGAGCGTATTTTATCAAATTTCAAGAAAGCGTTTCCTCCAGCTTTTGGATTTTGCTTCATTTTGCTTAAAATCGCCAACCGTGCGCTTGCATTTGCCGCGAGGTGTGCTATACTCAGCTCATGGGAATTTTACTGGAAACGTTTGAGCCGTGCCTTAAAAATCTGACGCACACCGAGCTCGATAGTTTTGTCAAACTGGACAATCAGCCAGATTTGCTGCTTACAAAAAGTCTGTCAGCGCTGACAGAAAGCTTATTTGTATCGCAGAGTTCCCTCATTCGTCTCGCGCAAAAACTTGGTTTTTCAGGTTTCACGGATTTTCATGCGCACGCCAAAAAATTGCTCACGCAAGCTGACAGAAGCATGTCAGAAACGCTGATTGAGCAATACCACAGCTTTTACACAGAGGTGTTGCCTACTATTGGCTCTCAGAAGCTTGAAGCTTTCGCGCACGCCATTCATACCGCAAAAAATATTTTCATCGTCGGCGTGGGTCTCTCAAAACCCGTCGCCGAATACATGGCCAAACACCTCTATCAGCTCGACCGCTCAGCCGTTTATGTCTACGAAACCCACATGCTCGATTTATTGCCAAACCTTGTGACACACGGCGATCTCGTCTTTTTCATCTCGCTCACAGGCGAAACGGCAACCCTTGTCAATTCGGCCAAAAAAGTCGCGCGCACGGGCGCAACGCTCCTCACCGTCACAAATGCCACGCACAATTCGCTCAATTTCCTTGCCCACCAAGCTCTCACAACGCGCATGCCTGAGAACTATTATCACAATTACGACATCACCACGCGCGTCTTCCAAATGACACTGATTGACCTGATTTTGGATATTTACCTGAACAAATATTTAATATAATATAAATGGACTCCCCTATTATTTTTCACTTTTTGCCTGCAAGGCCTTTTCAATACTTTTTAAACCTTGAAGCACTTTAGAGCGCGGGCAGCCAATATTCATTCTCAAAAAATTTTCATAGACTTCGCCATATACTTTTCCTGACATAATGGCAACCTTCCCTCTCTCAATCAACTCTTTTTGAACTTCTTCTCCCGATTTTCCAAGCTCCGCTAGATCAAGCCATGCCAAATAAGTTGCCTCCGAGTGCACGAGCTTAATTCTTGGCAAATACCGCCTGACAAAATCAGAAACCAAGTTGAAATTTCCATCAATATAATCATTGAGTGCGTCAACCCATGCCTCTGAACCCTGATAGGCAGCCATCGTCGCCTCCAGTCCCAACGCGCTGCAAGAAGAAAGACCGTCTCTAAACTTTAAACGTTTCTCAAATTCATTTCTCAATAGCTCGTCTGGAATGAGCAGATAAGCAAAATTTAAACTCGGAAAATTAAACGTTTTTGAACCACTTGTCGCCAGTACATAATTTCCTTCTTTTGCAAAACGACTAATCGGATAATGCCTCTTTCCCTCACGAAGTATATCCATGTGAATTTCATCTGCAATAAGAAACACCTGATATTTTTCGCATAGCAGAACGATTTTTTCAAGCTCACTTTCTGTCCACACACGCCCTGTTGGATTGTGAGGCGAGCATAGAAGAAAAATCGTATTTTCTTTTCGCGATAACTTTTCTTCCAAATCTTGAAAATCAATCTGATAACTAAAATTTCTATAAATCAAATAACTTTCGACAACCTCACGCTGATTCTCTCTTATCGCACCAAAGAAAGCATCGTAAGCTGGCGAAAACAACACAACGCCTTCATGAATCTGAGATTTCATCTCAATAATCCTTGAAATAGCATAAATCACAGAAGGACTAAACTGAATCCACTCTTGTTGAATATCTGTCTGAAACCGCTTCTGATACCATCCGACGACAGATTGTTTGAAATCAAAATGATTCCAACGCGTATAGCCAAATATAGGACGCGCCAATCTTTTTGATAATGCCGTTTGCACTTCAACGGGGAGCGCAAAGTCGGTATCTGAAATTGTAAAAGGCAAAAGATCAGAAACACCAAATCTATCTCCAACATAATCCCATTGCGTACAGTAGGTATTCTTACGGTTAATGATGGCATCAAAATCCAAATTTTCACTTCCTTTCTATCCGATTAAATCTTCCAGTTGATTACGAACCGTTGTCACTTTTGTTCCGATGACAACTTGAACATGTTTTTCATCGAGATGCATCACCCCAAGCGCGCCCAGTTGTTTCAATTTTTCATCTTCAACTTTGCTCCCGTCGCTCAAAACTAAGCGTAATCGTGTCACACAATTATCAAGTACCTCAATATTTTTTGTACCTCCGAGAGCATTCAGGATACCGACTATATCATAATCACTTTTCCCTACAAAATTTAGTTCTTTTTCGGTATAAGCAGCTTCTTCTACCCCCTCACGCCCAGGCGTTTTTATGTTAAATTTGATAATGGCTGTTTTAAATACGAAATAATAAGCAAAAAACCAAATCATACCGACGATTGGCACAAGGTACCACCTCGTATAAAATCCTTGCATAACTCCAAATACAAAGAAGTCAAGAACGCCGCCATCGGTATTGCCAATAGTAACCCCGAATAATGCCATCGTCATTGCCCCTAGACCCGTCATAATAATGTGAAACACCCAAAGAAATGGGCTAATGAACAGAAAAAGAAATTCGATGGGCTCAGTAATCCCTGTTACAAAAGTTGCAAAAAATCCAGATAAAAGAAGTCCTTTAATTTTTTTACGATTAGCAAGAGGAGCCGCATGATACATGGCAAGTGCTGCACCTGGTAATCCAAACATGAATGTGGGCATTTTACCTTGTGAAAGAAAAACAGTCACAGAAGGTGAAATTTTAGTTCCCCCTTGGAGCTGTGCGTAGAAAATGTTTAAGGCGCCATAAATTTCTTTTCCGTTTACTATTTGATGTCCTCCTGCAGCGGTGAATCTAATGGTAGAAACGAGAATTTGATGCAAGCCAGTAGGGATTAGCAAGCGCTCAGCTGAGAAAAACAAGAAGGGGCCAAAAATCCCCGAACCATAAATAACTGTGCCCAAACCATTTATCAGCGTTGCGATGATCGGCCAAATAAATGGAATGAGAATGCCAACACCAGACATTACAACTGCCGTGATAATAGGGACAAATCTTACCCCAGAAAAAAAGGCGAAACTATCTGGCAGCTGAATGCGATAAAATCGATTATGAAGCTTATAGACAATCAGACCTGCAATGATTCCTCCGAGCACTCCCATATTAAGAGTTTGTATGCCAATAACTGTTGACTGCCCTGCTTCTGCTAGTTTCCCAGCAGCTGCTAATCGGCCGCTTGTTGTTAGATAAAAATTAATCGACAGATGCATCACTGCAAAGCCAACAAATCCTGAAAAAGCTGCAATGCCTTTCTCCTTATTACACAATCCAATGGGTATGGCCATTGCAAATGTCACAGGCAAGTATGTAAAGCCAAAGCCCCCTACCGAAGCTAGAAATTTAAAAATAACTTGTAATACAGAATTTCCAAGAAATGGAAGTGCCTGTATGGTTGAGGCACTTGAAAAAGAGCTACCAACACCGAGTAACAATCCAGTAGCCGCGAGTAAGGCAACTGGAAGCATAAATGTCTTCCCAAGCTGCTGAATAAACTCCCAGAGCTTAGACGGTTTTTTGTTTTTTCCTAAAGTTTTTGTAGTTTCCATGAACTATCTCCTCTCCTTATTGCACATATTATACAGTAAAAAAATGAAAACGTTTTCTCCAGAGCGTGAATATTTTTCCAAAATTAAAATAATAAGTAGCCTATTATTTTAATCATGCTATAATGAACACATGGGCATTTTACTGGATAACTTTTACAACTTGATTTCAAATCTTACTTATGCTGAATACAATGCTTTAATTTCACTCGATAGCAAATTAGAGGCCCTTTCTTCATCGAATCTGACACATTTATCACTTGAATTGAACACATCAAATTCAACGATTATTCGGCTGACTCAAAAATTAGGATTCTCTGGCTTCAGTGAATTCAAAAATGAATTAAAACATTTAATCAACCAAACAAACTACTCCAAAAGCTCTGAACTTTTTGATAATTATAAATCTTTTTTTACGGAATTTTCTAGAAATTTGGACACAAAAAAACTTGACTATTTTGCGAAGCAAGTTTACGAAGCGAATAATTTATGGATTATTGGCGGCGGTCTTACCAAGCCTATTGCCGAATACATGAGCAAGAAACTTTATCAGTTAGACAGAGCTTCAATCTACGTCTATGAAGATCACATGTTTGATTTGCTGCCAAATCTTGCCAAAAAAGGAGATTTAATCATCTTTATTTCTGCCTCCGGAGATACGAAAGTTCTAACTGATTGTGCCAAAAAGGTAGTTTATAGCGGAACTACCATCTTGAGTATTACAAATAATTCACACAGCCTGCTGAACCAACTGGCTAGTGAGAGCCTGTCTACCGATTTTCCGTTTAATTTTTACCATAACTATGATATAACGAGCCGTGCTTTTCAAGTCATGTTCGTAGATTTGATTCTTGATGTTTTCTTAAATACTTATTTACACTCCTTACGATAAATCCAATTGATTTTAGATTTTTTTGAGAAAAAAATCCGAAATTCGAGTTGTAGATTAACGAAAAAATTCCGATTGTTTTACCATTCGGAATTTTGTTTTATAAACTCTGTATTTAGACAATTTATACGCTCTGTTGCGCATTGAAAGTCTCCTTGAAAATGGCTCTGTTGATATTATTTTGCTTCTAGTTTTTTCTTAAGATAATGGCCCGTATAGCTTTCTTTGACAGTCGCAACGTGTTCTGGCGTTCCTGTCGCAATCAGCGTGCCGCCGCCCGCGCCGCCCTCAGGCCCCAAATCAATCAACCAGTCTGCCGTTTTAATCACGTCCAGATTGTGCTCAATCACGACAATCGTGTTGCCTTGATCCACCAACCGATTCATGACACCAAGCAACACGCGAATGTCTTCCGTGTGCAATCCCGTTGTCGGCTCATCAAGAATATAAAGCGTGCGCCCTGTCGCGCGTTTTTGCAGCTCTGCGGCCAATTTCATGCGCTGCGCTTCACCACCTGAAAGCGTTGTTGCAGGCTGCCCAAGCGTAACATAGCCCAATCCCACATCGACAATCGTCTGCAATTTTCGCTCAATTTTGGGTACGTTTTTGAAGAATTCTACCGCGTCAGACACGCGCATATCAAGGACTTCCGAGATATTTTTCCCTTTGTAATGCACTTCAAGCGTTTCAGAATTGTACCTACGTCCGTGACACACTTCACATGGTACATAAACGTCTGGCAAGAAATTCATCTCAATCTTGATAATTCCGTCGCCCGAACACGCTTCGCAACGTCCCCCTTTGACATTGAACGAAAAACGTCCTTTTTTGTAGCCACGCACTTTTGCTTCGTTTGTGTTAGCGTACAGGTCGCGCATGTCATCAAACACGCTCGTATAAGTTGCCGGATTCGAGCGCGGCGTGCGCCCAATCGGACTTTGATCAATGTCAATCAACCGATCAATTGCTTCCCAACCCTTGATTGATTTGAACTTTCCAGGCTTGTCACTGTTATGATTCAGTTTTTGCGCCATGGCTTTTCTGAGAATCGCATTGACCAGTGTGGATTTTCCAGAGCCCGAAACGCCCGTCACAACTGTCATAACGCCGAGCGGAAAGTCAATATCCAAATTTTGTAAATTGTTTTCAGACGCACCAGCGATTGAAATTTGTAAATTTTTGTCAATTGGCCGACGGCTTTCAGGCACAGCAATGCTGCGTTTCCCTGATAAATATTGCCCTGTGAGCGATTTTTTATTTTTGGCAACTTCTTTAGGCGTGCCACTCGCAATAATTTCGCCACCCAAATCGCCCGCACCAGGTCCCACATCAATCAGCCAATCCGCCGCCATCATAGTGTCCTCATCATGTTCCACAACGATTAGCGTATTGCCCAAATCACGCATCTTCTGCAAGCTCTCAATCAAGCGGTCATTGTCGCGCTGATGCAACCCAATTGACGGCTCGTCCAAAATATAAAGCACGCCTGACAAGTTTGAGCCAATTTGCGTCGCAAGTCTGATACGCTGCGATTCGCCGCCTGACAGCGTTCCTGCTGAGCGTGACAGCGTCAAGTAGTCCAAACCCACATTTTTCAAAAAGCTCAGCCGATCCGAAATTTCTTTGATAATCGGCCGCGCAATCACTTCTTCTTGCTCCGAAAGTTTCAAAGACAAAACCCAGTCCAGCGTGTCTGTCAGCGCTGACAGACTAAATTCAGCAATATTTTTCTCGCCCACCTTGACTGACAGCGCCTGTTCGTTGAGTCGCAAACCATGGCACGTCTGACAAGGCAATTCGGTCATGTACTGACGCGCCACTTCGCGCGCCGATTCTGTCATGCCTGAACGATAGCGCCGCCAGAGATTCGGAATCACGCCGACAAACGGCATTTGCTTATCCTGATAGCCAAAATCCCCCTCATGCTGAAAATGAAAGAGCTTGTCAGTTCCATGCAAAATTAATTTCTGATTCGCAGCCGACAACTCTTCCCACGGCGTATCCAAATCCACGCCAAACGCTGTCATCGCTTGCTCTAAAAGCGCTGGATAATACGTCGAAGTTTTCCCGTACCAGTAAACAATCGCTCCCTCGCGCAACGTTTTCGTCTTATCTGGAATCAGCAAATCCTCATCCGCCTCAAGCTTCACCCCCAGCCCCTCACACTCGTGACATTGCCCAAATGGCGCATTAAACGAAAAGAGACGCGGCTCAAGCTCAGGCACTGTGAAACCACAGACGGGGCACGCGTAAAACTCGCTAAACAGCAGCTCATTGCCGTCCATCGTGTCAATAATCACATAGCCCTCTGACAAACGAAGCGCCGCCTCAACCGAATCAAACAAACGCGAACGAACGTCTTGTTTAATCACAATTCGATCCACGACAACCTCAATCGTATGCTTGAAATTCTTGTCCAGCTCAGGCGCTTCGCTCACATCGTGCACCTCGCCGTCAATCCGTGCACGCACATAACCTTCTTTTGCGATACGCTCAATAATTTTCTCGTGACGCCCTTTTTTTGCACGTACAATAGGCGCTAGAACCTGTAGCCGCGTCTTTTCAGGCAACTCAAGAATCTGATTCACAATTTCCTCAGGAGACTGTGCCGAAATCTCGCCGTGCCCATTAACGCAAAACGGATGCCCCACGCGCGCATACAGCAAACGCAAATAATCATTTATTTCGGTGACTGTCCCAACCGTTGAGCGTGGATTTTTACTTGTCGTCTTCTGGTCAATCGAAATCGCAGGCGAAAGCCCATCAATGCTATCCACATCT